>JAYUFP010000841.1:0-3427 GCA_043738665.1 Isosphaeraceae bacterium | reverse complement strand
GACCGTCGCCCCTTCGGGGCTAAAAATCGAGGCTCTGTAACAGCTTACGGCTAATTCAACGGTATTGGGGCTAGCCCTCCCGTTTTGAACGTCTCATTCAACGCCGCGCGATGGATAAATGCTTCGAAGCCTAAGCCGCGACTTTGCAACGCTCCTGTCATGGCGGTTGGTTCGCGCGTCGCCGTTGGGGCGTGGGGATCATCAACGAATTTAAGAAACTCGCCGCGAAACTTACCGGCGGAAGCGGTGTTTAGAGAAGTGGACGAGGGATGGAGGGGCTCGCGGGGCCGCCTCCGTTTGGCCGAGCCGTTCATGGCTGGCCCGAGCCTCGTCCACAGGCCCCGAAGGGGATCGGTCGCCTCGCGCGCCGAAGTCCCTCTCGGGACGCCACTTCACGTCGCGAATCTTTCACCACACAATCCGGGAGACCACCAGATGAGGCCATCGCACAGACTGCGCCCCACGATCGAAGGCATGGAACCCAAGGCCCTGCTCTCGGGCGTGGGCGGGGGAGTCATCGGCACGATCGTGAGCCACACGCTCCATCTCCACGGCACCGTCAAGGGTACATACAACGAGCACCAGGCCAACCCCGACACCCCAAAGGAATACAACCTTTTCGGAACCGGCGATCTGGGCCTCAAGGCAAGGACCGCGCTCGCCGGCAGCATCCACTCGGGCGGGTTCACGACGCACCCCAACGCCGAGGGCAAGATCTACCTGGCCGACGCCAGGGGCACGATCACCGTCAAGCTCACCGTCGATCCCAAAGCGGGCTCGACCGGCGGTTTGGCCGACACGTACGACTACACGATCGTCGGCGGCACCGGCGCTTATAAAAACGACACCGGGAAGGGAACGGTCGTGCTGACCCTCGACCGGACCAAGCCCCCCACGACGACCACCGGGCCGACAGGGAAGGTCCAGCACGGCACGTTCGACATGGTGTTCGTCGGGTAAAACGCCGTTTCCCGGGCGTGTCGGGCGAGTCTAGGGATCGGCATCGGCACGCGCCTCGCCCGGCGCTCGGGGTGTTTTTGCTAATGACGCAAAAGTGCCAGCAAGATCTCCGTGGCAATCAGAAGCACCACGATGATCTCCAGAGCTTCGCCACGTTGCCCACCCGATTGCTGAACCAGTAAATCGTAGACGTCGCCCACGGTTTCGAGCTTGCGACGAATGCTCTGCTGCCAGTCCCGAAGGTGGAAGCGGGAGGAAGCGATGTCGAAAACGCGCGAGAGGTATTGATCGCCGATCAATTTCAAGGCGTTGTCCGCCCGTTCGAAGAGGCTGGTCGCCTCGATTTCAAGTTCGCGGACGCGACGGACGGCGTCGCCGTGTGAGCGCCACCACGCCCTCCGTTTGCCGTCGACAGGGCGGATCAGGCGATACGCGCCTTCAAGGCGGTCATCGAGGCGGTCGTCGATGTGCCTGAATTCGAGGAGCTGGACGTTGGCGAACTCGATGACCTGGAGCGTGTCGGCGCAGTCGCGGTCGGCGACAAATCCCGCGGCCCAGTCGAGCAGGACGAGGTCGTTGGGGGTGTACGACAGGCTCAGCTTCGTGGCCTCGACGATCTCCGAACGGCTCAACGGACCCGGGTCGAGCCTGACGAGTCCGGCGATCCATTCGGCGTGCGATTCGAGCCAGTCCTCGCGGGCGTCGGCGACCTGGAAGATCACGTATTCCTCGCTCAGTTCACTGACCTCGAACCCGATGACCGCCGGCTTGATCCGCTCGATCCACGAGTAAACCACGCGCCGGATCTCGGCGTTCAAGGCGGTGGGTTCGGCAAGTTCTCCGGCGAGTTGGGAGAGACCCGCCGCGGACATCCGCACCGGGAACTGGATGGCGAGCGAGATCGCCGCGAAATCGAAGAGCGCGAGCTCGCCCCGCGGCGGAGAAATCGTGTTGATTCCGCCGGGGAGCAAGATCGTCGAGACGTCGACCGGAACCCGAAACGGCGCGGGGCGGTAACGAATCGACTCGGGCGTCCGCTTCCGCTTCGGAAGTGTTCCCGGCAGTCCTTGCAGCAAAGTCGCGGCGCTGTTGAGGTCGATCTCGTAGCCGATATCGAACGCGTAATCGAGGTGAACAACGACGTCGAGCGGTCCCATCGAGCCTCCGCCAAGTTCTCCGAGCGTTCCGAGCCTCACGTCCGTTGATTATAATCGCACGTGACAGCTCCGCGCCTTGACGATCATCCGCACCTCGGCCCCGGCATCAAGCCCCAGCGCCCTGACTGCGGGCTCGACCACGCTGACGACCCAGGTCAATTCACCCGTCCGGACGAGAACTTCGGCCTCGGACCCGTGAGCCAGAACCCGGTCGATGGTCCCCTCGATCACGTTCCGCGCACTCAAGCCGATGATCGGCCCTCTTGCCAGGAGAATCTCTTCGGCGAGAACCGAAAGCACGACTTCGGCACCGGTCGCGAACGTCTGCTTGGGGACGACGACGAGCGGCCCGCCATGGAGTCGGAGCCGCGTCTCGCCGTCGCTGTCGGAGTCGGCTTCCACTCGCGCGGGGAACTCGTTTCGAACTCCTTCGAGGCGCCCGCTCCCCCTTCGCGCCGCGGCAGCCAGGACGTCCAGCGGAGCGCCTTCGGCAGTGACCGTTCCTCCTTCAAGCAGGAACAGCCGCCGGCCAAGCGAAACAGCTTCCGCCGTGCTGTGCGTGACGTAAAGCACCGGCAGAGATTCGCTCGCCTGCAGGGCCTTCAAGCGGTCGATCAGGGCGTTTCGGCTCGTCATGTCGAGGGCCGAGACGGGTTCGTCGCAGAGCAAGAGCCTGGGCCGCGGGGCGAGGGCTCGCGCCAATCCCACGCGCTGCCGCTCGCCTCCGGAAAGGGTGGCGGGACGCCTTCCGAGCAAGGGTTCCACACCGCAGAGCGCGGCGATCTCTTCGACCCGGCGATTCGCGTCGGCTTTCGTCCAGGTGTTGAGTCCGAACCCGATGTTGGCGGCGACGCTCATGTGCGGAAACAGGAGGTCGTCTTGAAAGACCATGCCGACCCGACGGGCGCGAAGCGGCACGTCGATCCGTTTCTCGGAGTCAAAGAGGGTTGCGCCGTCGAGACGGATGGAACCCGAATCGGGCTTGAGGAGCCCGGCGATCATTCGCAGAACGCTTGTTTTTCCGGCTCCGGAGGGTCCGAAAAGCACTCCGCGGTAACGACCGAGTTCGAAGGCCACGTCGAGCGTCAGACCGGGATGAATCCTACGTTTCAGCCGGACTTCCAGCGAGGGGGAGTCCATCAGCGCCTCGCCTCCCCGGCCGGAAGTGAACGCTGCACGATCCAGAGCGTCAGCACGGAAACCAGCGCCATGCAGAGCGAGAGCCGGGCCGCGCGGGCCGGCTCGTTGGCGTTCACGGCGTCGTAAATCGCCAGGGCCGCGGTTTGCGTACGCCCCGGAATGCTCCCGGC
>JAYUFP010000840.1:0-3430 GCA_043738665.1 Isosphaeraceae bacterium | reverse complement strand
TGATCCGGTCCGTCGGCGGGTTCCCGATCCAGCGCGAGGGGATGGGAGCCTCCGGACTCAAGGAAACGTTGCGCCGTCTCCGCAACGGCGGGGTCGTGATCCTGTTTCCCGAAGGGACTCGCAGCCCCGACGGCCGCCTTCAGGAGTTGAAGTCGGGCATTGCCGTGCTCGCGGTCCGAGGTCGTGTGCCGATCCTCCCCGCGGGCGTGGCGGGCACCTTTGAAGCCTGGCCGCGAAACCGGAAGCTCCCCCACCCGCACCCGGTACGGGTTGAATTCGGCCCGCCGATCCGGCCCGAGGAACTGATCGGTCTCAAAAACGACGAGATCACGAGCCTGATCCATGAACGCATCGATCGATGCCACCGCGAAGCGCTGCGGGGCCTGGCGCGTGACCTGGGGACCGAGTCGCAGGAAACCGCGTTCGAGCCCGTATTCAAGGCTCATTGACCGGCCGAAGGGAGCACGGCGATGCGAAGACTCGAAGAAATCAACGACTACTCGGATATCTATGAGCCGGTCTCAGAGAATGAGATCGGAAGCGTGGAGGAGGTTCTCCAGTTCTCCTTCCCGGAAGATTACAAGCAATTCATACGCAATCCAGACATCGAGGCGATCAAGAGGCTGCCGTCACTCCTTTGGTTTGTTCATCATGACAGCATGGGCATCCTTGAAACGAACGACTGGCTAAGGACACGTAGTTTCGAACCCTTTCCGGAACGGCTGATCACCTTCGCCACGAACGAGTGTGGGGACTACTTCTGCTTTGACCAGGACACCAAAAGGATCGTCTACGTGGACCCCGATCAGACGGTCGAGGAGAACCTGAAGAGTTTGGAGTTGGTCTACGACTCGTTTAGGGAATGGATGGAGTCGCATCTCAAAAGGAAGCCCTGAACGTGCAGCGGAGGTCCCAAAGGGCATATTTGCCATTATTCGAATCATGCCCCGGTTCGAGGGTGCGTGAACAGATTCCGGCGGAATCGTCTTCGCCCTGAAGGGGCGCACGGGACAATGCCAGTATCCATTGGCGCATCCCGGCTTGATTCCGCTTGACGGGACTTGAACCTCTGAGTATCGTGCGGACGCTCGTGAAGGACCGTTCTCCGTGCTTTGCAACCGCCCGATGGATATGGGTTCTGATCCGGAACGGAATTCCGCGGCCTTTGCGCCACGCGGTGCGTTAACACCTTGATTCGACAACATCGCTGATCATCGCCCGGCCGCGGAGGATCGACGCCCCGGAGAATCCCCGTCCACGACAATCGGATTGTTCGGCCGACGGGAAATGATCAACACCCACGTTGTCTTGCTTCTTTTGAGGATGATCGCTACCGGCAAATTCGACCCGTGCGAGTGCCTCGAACCGATGAGGCCGGGTCCGGGACGCCGGTAGGAAATGGAGTTCGCCCCATGCACCGGATGCGCTTCCCCTTTGTGAAAATCGGGCTGAGTCTGGTCTCGCTGACCTTCCTCGGCCGGCCCGCCGAATCCCATGCCGACTTGATCCGTCCGGACGCCAAGCAGTCGTTCCCCGACCTGGCGAGCGACATCGTCGGCACGCAATCCTACACGTTCGATTCGTCGAGCCGAACGGGCCTGTTCCAGGTGAACAACACACCGGCGGTTCTCGCGCTGGGGCCGAACGTTTCCAGCGAGTCTTATGTCTACGACCCGACCGGAGGCTCCGCGAGGAGCCAGTCACTCCAGGTCAAGCTCGACTCGTCGGGCCGGTTGTTGAACGACACGGGCAACTCGTATTCGCTGTACGGCTCGGTCCAGGTCAACGGCCAGACGTATTCGGGCCTGCTGCTCCAGGGGACGCCGACCCAGTTCGGGTTCGCGAACCCGAACCCGCAAACTCCCGGCATGTCGGTTTACGACCTGAACATGAATCTGACCGGCGGCCTGCTCCAGCGGAAGTACGGCAACGACGCGTACATCCGGATCATCGCCGAGACGAACAGCACGTTCGACGGGACTTTCGACAAGAGCTTCGTCGGGCTCAAAGCGATGACGAACGTCCGCTCGTACAATTCGCCCGCGGCCTCGGCGATTCCGGAGCCCTCGGCGTTCGCGATCCTGCTCGCCTGTGGGAGCGTCGGTCTGCTCTATCACCGGAGTCGCACCCGTCGAGTGAACAGCGTGAACTCCTGAGCATCGCGATTGGGACGGATAGAAACGACGAAGGCCGTCGAAGCGAGCGCTTCGACGGCCTTCGTGTCATTTGCCGGCCCCAAAATGAGGCTCAGTCCGCGGCGAACGTCGCGGAGAGCTTGCCGAGGGCTTCGTTCTCGATCTGGCGGACGCGCTCACGGGTCAGGCCGAGCGACTCGCCGATCTCCTTCAGCGTTTTCGGAGGGGCGTCGTTGAGGCCGAACCGCATCCTCAGAACGGTCGCTTCCCGCTTGTCCATCTCATCGAGCCTGTGCAGCACGAGCCGGAGGTTGTCCGCCTCGACCATCTCGACGTCCGGCGGGCGGGTGCGCTCATCCATGAGCATCTCTCCCAGGCTCCAACCATTTTCGGGCTGGTCAGACTGGGGGACGAGGTTGTACACCTTGATCGCCTTTTTGACGATCGCCAGCTTCTTCTTGGGGATGTCGAGCTGGCGGGCGATCTCTTCCATGGTCGCCGGGCGGCCGAGAAGGTCGGTGAGGTCGGCCGCGGCGCGTCGCCATTTGAAGAGAAGTTCGACCATGTAGGCGGGGATGCGGATCGGCTTCGCCGTGTTCACGAGCGCGCGCTTGATCGACTGCTTGATCCAGTAGCTCGCGTACGTGCTGAAGCGAGTGCCGATGGTGGGGTCGAACCCTTCGACGGCGCGGAGCAGACCCAGGTTGCCTTCCTCGATCAGATCCTGAAGCGCCAATCCTTTACCCACATAGCCGCGGGCGATATTCACAACAAGGCGAAGATTGGCGCGGACCATTCGGTCGCGGGCGCTGTCATCCCCCTCAGCGATCCTTCGCGCCAGCATCTTTTCCTCGTCAGCGTTGAGCAGCGCCACCTCGTTGATCTCCCGGAGATAGGTCTCCAGGGGACTTTGCACGGTGTCTCGGCGGTGTCGGCGAATACGGGCCATGAAGATCCTCGTCCGGTCGGTCGTGACAGGGTCCGCTCTTGGTTCGGGGGAAGGCGGCCGAGTCCGGAATTGGCCACACGCACCGAAGCGCTCCGTCGCGGAGAAGCTTCAGTCGCCCCACGCCGACCCCCTCGCAAACGAGAAGGCCCGGCCGGTTCAACTCGCCCCCGCCTTTTAGCGTCGCCGCGTTCGCAATCCCCTCGTTCCGCGCACCAAAATGGGCACGGACGCCGACCGGCAATGACTCGGCCTCCTACCGACATGCCGGCGTCGTCACGCCCTTCGCGTCACCGCAAGCTCACCCTTTCGGGACAACACGCCCAGACCCCAAGACACCGTCGGTCCC
>JAYUFP010000839.1:0-3433 GCA_043738665.1 Isosphaeraceae bacterium | reverse complement strand
CTCGGGGCCGGGGGCGGACAGCCTGTCGACCAGTTCATCGACGCGGGTGCAGGCCCGCTCGTAGGCGAATTTGGGGTCAACCCCCTTGCCGAGATGCGCATGAGCGACGACCAGCACCGTCTTGCGGATATGATCAAAGATCACCATCCGGTCGTAAAGCGCGAACGAGAGGTCGGGCAAGTCGCGGTCGTCGCGCGGGCAGTTCGGGAGGTTCTCGGTGTAACGGACGGAGTCGTAGGCCGCATAGCCGACCGCCCCGCCGCAAAACCGGGGCAGGCCCGGCAGGTGGACGGCGCGGTGGGCGTCGATGAGTCGTTCGAGGTCGCGGAACGGGTCGTCGGAGTGCGACGTCTCGACCTCGTCGGGGTTATCACCCGAAGTGAGCACGACGAGCTTGCCCCAGGCCTCAAATTTCAAGAACGGCTCGGTCCCGAGGAAACTGAACCGGCCGACCTTTTCGCCGCCGACGACGCTTTCGAAAAGGAACGACGGCGATGAGCGCTCGATCTTGCGGAAGGCCGAGACCGGCGTGAGGGCGTCGCCGGTAAGTTGTCGGTATATGGGAACGCACGCGGCAGTTCCAGCGAGCGGGAGGAAGTCGTCGAAACACGGGCGGTGCGGACTGGTCATCGGGCGGTTTTCCCGAAGGCGGTGGCCAGGGCGATCTGGCTATTGTAGGGTCGCAGCGCGGGCCGTCTTGAGCCGCCGGAACGGAGGGTCCGCACAGCGGACTCTACAGGACACGAGGCCCCTGATTCGATTCACGAGAAGCGATCGTAACACCACGTACAAGACCCGGCAAGCCGGCCAGGGTTTCGCCGGCATGGCCGGGATTGTCCAAAACGTCGCGGCGGCGAACCTTTACCACGGCATCGTCCAAGGTCGCCGACCGCCGTCGGGTTGCTTGACACCTTGGAGGGGGGCACTACAATAGATTTTCGTTCAGGAGATCAGTACCCCGGTCGGTTGTGGGGTGATCGTTTCCTCGACGTGCTTACGAGGATGATGGAGGCCGCGGGTCGCGGGACTCGCGTGCTCAAGGCCGGCGGAGTCGCGTCATGAAATGCCAAAAATGCGCCAAGCCGGCCACATTCCATATCACGGACATCGAGAAAGGGAAGCCGAGGGAATATCATTATTGCGACGAGCACGCTCGTCAGCATTTGACCCCTTCGGACGAACCGGCCGAGTCGAGCTCACCGATGTCGGAACTCGCGAAGAAGCTGGCCGGTGGGGGAGGGGTTTCACGAGAGCCGTCCCCGGCGGACAAGCAGGTTTGCCCGAATTGCAGCATATCCTTCCTGGAATTCCGGAATTCGGGGAGACTGGGCTGCCCCCACGATTATGAGGTGTTTCGCGACGAGTTGATGCCGTTGTTGGAGAACATCCACGACGAGACGCGGCATTCCGGCAAGGTTCCGAAACGTGCGCCGCGGAACAGCCAGAAGCAGACCGAGTTGATCCAGTTGCGGAACGACCTGAAGCGGGCGGTGGCTGCGGAAGATTACGAAACGGCCGCCCGTGTGCGCGACCGGATCAAATCGATCGAACTCGAACAGCAGGGGCGGTGATCGCGTGCGTTTGCCCCCCCGGACGGTCGTCTTGCCATGACCTGCCAACGCTGTGACGACGAAGCCACGGTCCACCTGACGGAAACCGTCAACGGCCGCCGTCGGCAGACTCACCTCTGCGCCAAGTGCGCCCGCAAGGCGGGCGTGTTGCCCAAGGGTGAGGAAACGACCGCCGACGAATTACCGCTCGATAAGGTCGTGCAGGGCTTGATCCTCACGCACGTCGGCGAGCTCGTGGGGGAACTCGCGGGCTTGACTTGTCCCGACTGCGGCCTGAAATTCATGGAGTATCGCGCGCAAGGCCGGCTGGGGTGTCCGAACGACTATCAGGTGTTCGGCCGCGGTCTTCTCCCGCTTTTGAACCGTGCCCATGGGGCGACACGTCACGTGGGCAAGGTGGCACGTTCCCGGCCCGGCGCTTCCGACCGACTCCGACTCCGCGCCCGGCTTCGGGTCGCCGTGGCTCAAGAAGATTATGAAGAGGCGGCAAGGCTCCGCGACCAGCTCCGCCTCAAGGACGCCGATTCATGAACCTGGACGATCTGACCCGAACTTCCGGCGAGTGGCTCCGGGGCACCGGACCCGAGAGCGATATCGTGATGTGCTCGCGGATCCGCCTGGCGCGGAACGTCGCCGACTTCCCGTTCTCGAACCGGGCGAGCCGGGGAGAGAAGTCGCAGATCGAGGCCAACGTCAAGACGGCGATCGACCGGGCTCAACTCGACCTGGGCTACTTCGACGTCAACGCGATGAACGCGCTGGACCGCCGCTTCCTGGTCGAACGCCAACTCATCTCCAGGGAGCTCGAAGCCGGCGAAGGCCCGCGCGGGGTCGCCGTCGGCCCGCAGGAAAACCTCGCGATCATGGTGAACGAGGAGGACCACCTCCGCATCCAGGTCATGCACTCGGGACTATCGCTGCACGACGTCTGGGAAGCGATCAACCGCCTCGACGACCAGCTCGAAGAACAGCTCGCCTTCGCTTACAGCCCGCAGCTCGGTTACCTGACGGCCTGTCCGACCAACGTGGGAACCGGCATCCGCGTGGGAGTGATGCTCCACCTCCCCGCCCTGGTGCAAACCAAGCACATTGACAAGGTGTTTCGCGCGTTGCAGAAAATCAACCTGGCGGTGCGAGGACTCTACGGCGAGGGGACGCAAGCCTCGGGAGACTTCTATCAGATCTCCAACCAGCAGACGCTCGGCAAGAGCGAGCTCGAACTGATCCGTATCCTCACCGACGTGGTTCCTCAGGTGATCCAGTACGAGCGGACGGCCCGCCAGGAACTGATGAACGAGCGCAGACAACACCTCCACGATCAGGTCAGCCGGGCCTACGGCGTGCTCAAGACGGCTCACACGATCTCCAGCGAGGAGACGATGGCGCTTCTTTCCAACGTCCGTCTGGGGATCAACATCGGTTTGATCGACGACTTGCCGATTTCCACGGTCAACGAACTCTTCATCCAGACCCAGCCCGCCTATCTCCAGAAAATTCAAGGGACCGAACTGGGAGTCGAAGAGCGAAACATGGCGCGGGCATCCTATTTGCGAAGTCGACTGGCACAGGCGAACGGGCGACAACCCGAACCCGAGTGATCGACGTCTGAGCTAGGATTGAGCAGGGATTGGGAATCGTGTTCGCGAACGCCCCTACTGAAGCCGCATGGACTCCGTCTCGACGCAGCGTTCCCCGAGTCAGTCAAACACCGTTCTCGTCCGGAATGCGCTGGGTCGAGACCCAGCCGACGTTTCCGGGAAGAAGCACGGAAAGCAATTTCCGTTTTGTTCGTGGCTCAAGATGGATTCCGGGGTGGTGGTCAAAAGAAGGAACCCGGGTGCCACGGGTTGTACTCAACCCGT
>JAYUFP010000838.1:0-3435 GCA_043738665.1 Isosphaeraceae bacterium | reverse complement strand
CCGCCAGCCTTGGCCGTCCCGCACGGGTTCGGAGTACCGAACCATGTGGCACCCAGCAACAGACGTGGATTTGCTCAAGTTATTTTTTCGCGGTTCCTAACCCTAACCCCCCCTTCAGCAAGGGGGGAAAGATATTAAATTCAGGACTTAGAACAGTCTGATCGATAACGGAGACGTTCATGAGCGGTCTGAACATCAGAAACGACGCATGCGAACTCGATTTCCTCTCCCTGGGCGCGTTGATCCACCGGCTTGACCCGGGCATGCTGCCGTTCCGCAAGGCGCGGAGCGTCGAGATCCACGTCTCCGGCGGCGAGTACAACGTCGCCGCGGGATTGGCCGATTGCTTCGGCCTCAAGACCGGGATCGCGACCGCGATGGTCGACTACCCGATCGGCGAACTCGTGCAGTCCCGCGTCCGCGAGGCGGGAGTCACCCCCTTCTACAAATGGTTTGAGCACGACGGAGTGCGAGGCCCGAACATCGCCACCGTCTTCAGCGACCGCGGCCACGGCGTCCGTGCCCCCGTCGTTTTTTACAACCGGGCAAACGAGGCCGGCGCGATGCTCAAGCCGGGCGACTTCGACTGGAAATCCATCTTCGCCAAAGGCGTCCGCTGGTTCCATTCGGGAGGCATCTTCGCCTCGCTCTCCGAGACGACCTCCGATTTGATCCTCGAAGGCATGAACGCCGCCAAGACCGCCGGCGCGATCGCCTCGTTCGACCTGAATTATCGCGCCAAACTCTGGGCGTCGGTCGGCGGTCCCGAAAAGGGCCGGCAGGTGATGCGAAAGATCGCGGGGGGGCTCGACGCCCTGATCGGCAACGAGGAAGACTTGCAGAAAGGCCTCGGCATTTCCGGGCCTGAGGTCACCACGAAATCGAAGCTCGACCCCGAGACGTTCTTCAAGCTGATCGAAAATGTCGTCGAGCAGTTCCCGAACATCAAGATGGTCGCAACCACCTTGCGAGAGGTCCACTCCACGAACCGGCACGACTGGGCGGCCGTCCTCTGGCTCGACGGCAAGAAGTACGTCAGCCCGACCTGCCGACTCGACGTGATCGACCGCATCGGCGGCGGCGACGGCTTCGCCGGAGGCCTGATCTACGGCCTGCTTTCCGGCAAGACGCCTGAAGAAGCCCTCCGCCTCGGCTGGGCGCACGGCGCGCTTTTGACCACCTTCCCGGGAGACGTGACGATGGCCAAACTCGCCGAAGTGGAAGCCCTGGCCAAAGGCGGAACGGCCCGCGTGCAACGTTGAGATCCTCGATGCAAAACCTCCGGGTTCTCGCCGGCATGGCCCTGTTCACCATGACTGCGCCGGCCCTCGCCGACGAACCCGCCGCGGCCCGGGCCGACTTCTTCGAACGCAAGATCCGCCCGGTCCTGGCCGCCCACTGCCTGAGCTGTCACGGCCCGAATAACACCAAGGCAGCCCTGCGCCTCGACTCCCGCGAAGGCCTCCTCAAAGGCTCCGAATCCGGCCCGGTGGTCACTCCGGGGTCGCCCGACGAGAGTCCCCTGATCGAAGCCGTCCGCCGCACCGGCATGGTGAAGATGCCGCCGAAGAAAGCGCTCGCGAAGGACGAAGTGGCCGACCTCGAAACCTGGGTCCGCATGGGCACCCCTTGGCCGTCGGGTCCGTCGATTGCGATTGAGACCAAAGGGAATGTATCCCTTGAAAAACACTGGGCCTTTCAACCCGTCCGGGATGTGGCGCGCCCCGCCACTAAAAATGTCAATTGGCCACGAACCTCAATCGATCCCCATGTCCTCGCCGCGATTGAAGCCCGAGGCCTGACCCCTTCGCCCGAGGCTGATCGCCGGACCTTGATCCGTCGCGCCGCGTTCGACTTGCTGGGCCTTCCACCCGCGCCCGAAGACGTCGAAAAATTCGTGAACGACCCTTCGCCGACCGCCTACGAAGCCCTGATCGACGGCCTGCTCGCCTCCCCGCACCACGGCGAGCGCTGGGGACGCTACTGGCTGGACGTGGCCCGGTATTCGGATACGAAAGGCTACGTATTCTTTGAAGACGCCGACTTCCCTTGGGCGTATACCTATCGCGACTACGTGATCAAAAGCTTGAACGATGACGTCGCTTATGACCGCTTCCTGACCGAGCAGATCGCCGCCGACCGCCTTCCGGACGCGCGAAACGAAGGCCGGACGCTGGCCGCGCTGGGATTTTTATCCCTCGGCGGCCGGTTCATGAACAACCCCCACGACATCATCGACGACCGCATCGACGTCGTCACGCGCGGCCTGATGGGCCTGACCGTCACCTGCGCTCGCTGTCATGATCATAAGTTCGACCCAATACCCGCCGACGATTACTATTCGCTCTACGGAGTGTTCGCCTCGACGGTCGAGCCCGCCGATCCCCCTTTGCTCGACCCGCCTCCCGACACGCCGCGCTACCGGAAGTTCGCGAAAGAACTTCAAACCCGCGAACGGAAACTCGCCGATTTCCTCGACCAAAGGCGTGCCGAACTGATCGCGTCGACGAAGTCGCGCGCCGCCGAATATCTCCTCGAGGCGCACGCCGCCCGCGACCGGCCCGTGACCGATGATTTTATGCTCATCGCCGACGGCGTTGATCTCAACCCGGCGATGATCGTCCGCTGGCGGAGCTACCTCGAACGGACCCGAAGGGGCCACCACCCGGTCCTCGCGCCCTGGCACGCCCTGGCGAAACTCCCGGAAAGCAACTTCTCCCGGCAGGCCGCCGACTACTGCAAACGCCTCGCTTCCGACCCGAACCCGGCGCTGCCGGTTAATCCCCTCGTGGTTCAGGCCTTATCGCAATCGACCCCGACATCGATGGGCGAACTGGCACGCCTCTATGGCACATTGCTGAACTCCGCCGAGGCGATCGGGCAGGAACACCGTCGTCGATCGGCGCTCGACAAGACGCAGCCCGGGCCGCTGCCGGTCGCGGCCTACCAGGAATTGTGGGAGGTGTTTCACAGTCCTGACGCGCCGCCGAATGTGGATCTGAACGCGGTCAGCAACCTGGTATTGCTCCCCGACCGCCCTTCGCAGGCGAAATTCCAGGAACTGCAAAAGGCCGTCGAGACCTGGCGGTCGACCGGTCCCGGAGCGCCCCCGCGCGCCATGTCGCTGGTCGACACGTCGATACCCGTTCAACCCAGAGTGTTTCTCAGGGGAAACCCCAACACGCCGGGCGCCGCGGTCCCTCGAAGGTTCCTGAAGGCCCTCTCGTCATCGGCCCGGCCCGCGTTCAAAGAAGGGAGCGGCAGGCTCGAACTGGCACAGGCGATCGCCTCGCCTGAGAACCCGCTGACGGCCCGCGTCCTGGTAAACCGCGTCTGGATGCACCACTTCGGGACACCACTGGTGGCGACCCCGGGCGATTTCGGCTTGCGGAGCGACCCTCCCGCAAACCCCGGATTGCTCGATCATCTCGCCTA
>JAYUFP010000837.1:0-10355 GCA_043738665.1 Isosphaeraceae bacterium | reverse complement strand
CGGTGAGTCGCGTGAACTCAACCGGACGCCCGCGAGAGACGGGCCGGGCCGCGTTGGGTGGCGGAGAGGCCCGTAGTACCATGACTCGTTCCCACGCTCCGCGTGGAAATGCCGACCCGGACGCTCTGCGTCCTCCTTTCGGGGATGATCGGTCCTCCCCGACGCATTGGTCTCGCCGAGGCCCGGCGACGCGGAGCGTCGAAGACGGCATTCCCACGGGGGACCGTGGGAACGAGTGGGAATTCATTATACAAGTTCTCTTGAGATGTGTTGTCTCCATTCGGCCCTCGATCTGACACCTACAAGTGTCCACTTTCGGACGCCGTGAGCGAAGCACACCAACGCTGGAACATTCACGACCTTGCATGCCTGGCACACAGGCACCAGACCTATCTCATCAATGTCGGCCGAGCGAAAAGTGACTCGATTGGCGAATTCTTCCCGGATTGGATTCAGTAAGGAATCCAATTGCCGGTCATAGCCGTTCCACTCCGCCCAAAAATGAATGACAAGGCAAGGTTCGGTGGCAACCAGGGTTGCAAACGAACCGGCATCGATCGGCAACGATTCGGGCTGCCAACAGTTCGACATCAAGCAGTGGGTTCCCTACGATCGATACTCGGACGAATCTCACCCCCTCACCTCGTCCATTCACGCCGCGCAGGCCACAATATCATCGGCCAACCGTTCGAGCACTTCCCGCGTCACCTGGCAAGGCGTCACGCTCCGAGTCCTGGTCGCGCCGTCGTAGACGATCCGGGTCATGGTCATGACGCCGGTCTTGTCCAGGCGGACCTCGTAGTACGACTTCAACTGCCCTCGAGGCGTGGGCGACTGACTTCGTAGCTCGACCACGCCGCCGACGGCGTCGATTTCGAGGACGACCAGGGGCTCCATCAGGTACGTCACCTGCGAGGCGAGCTTGTCGGCCCAGCCTCGGAGGTTGGCCGCGGTTCGTTGGGGACCGGGGGCCTCGAATTCGAGGCGGTCGAAGGCCAGGCCGACCGGGCCGGCGGCGGTGAGATTCAGGGACAGGCGGAGGGTTCCGTCGTCCGCCGTGACGAATTCGGGGGGGTTGGCGGCGTCAACCGCGTCGACGATCTTTTGGCTCAGGCTGCTCATTGGTCGTTCCTCCTAGAGGCCGGGCCGAATGGTCCGTTCCGTCGAATGACAGGAGCGTCGCCCTTCCGTCGACCACACTTTCAATGTGGACGGGTCGCGACCAGAGTTTGTTCAGGTGTCGGAGCGTGTCTTGAGCGTGGTCGACCTTGAGGTCGAGCCCGAAGTGCTCGTGTTGTAAATAGAGCTCGCCGCGGTTGCGATAGTTCGCGTCCTTCACGCGGATGATCGGCTGGCCGAAATTTGTCAGGCCGAACAGCAGGCGTTCCTTGATCTGCTTGAACTCGCGGCTCTCGATCTCGTAGGTCTCATTCTGGTCATTATGTTTGAAGCTGAACATCTTGTGACGTCGGCAGAAGTCCTGCGTCAGGAATGTGTCGATGAACGTGACGTCCGAGTGGAACCGGCGGACCTCGAAGATCTTCTGGCGTCCCAGGCCGAGTTGTTTATCCCAGCGCCTGCGGACCTCGTAGTTGTCGCACTCCTCGTATTCCCGCCCGAACTGGCCGCGGTTCCAGCGCTCTTCGATGTCTCGTAAAAGCTCGATCCCGAGCTTGTACGGGTTAAGCCTGCCGGGCGACGTGGCCATGGTGCCGCTGTGGTGGTCGGCGTAGTCGACGAGTTCCGAGGGGTGCAGTGTCTTCGTGGTCATGATGGTCGAGTGCCAGTAGCTGGCCCAACCTTCATTCATGATCTTGGTCTGGCCTTGGGGGGCGAAGTAGTACGCCTCCTCGCGGATGATCGCCAGGACGTCGTGCTGCCAGTGGTTGAGCGGGGCGTGTTCCAGCAAGAACAGCAAGACGTCGCGCTCGGGGTGCTCGGGGAACTGGCGGGACTTGAGCTTCTCGGCGTCCTTGAGCCGCTGTTGTTCCTTGAGGAATTCAGGAGGGTTCACGAATTGATCCATGTACCCTTTGCTCTGGAACTTGGACGAGATCTTTTCCTCCTCGTCTTCCTCGCCGGTGAATCTCGGCTTGGCGCGGGGGTCGTCGCGGCGCTTGATGGCGGTTGAGTGGACATCGATGAGGTTTTCGAGCGAGAGGCAACTGTCGATGAAGTTTTCGACGACGTCTTCACCGTGGCGTTCCATGAAGTTGCGGATGCGGTTGCCGTGGTTGGCGGTCTCGTCCATCATCTTGCGGTTGGTATGGGCGAAGAACGCGTTGTTCTTGAAGAAGTCGTTATGCCCGTAAACGTGAGCCATGACGAGCTTCTGATCGACGAGCTGGTTGCAGCGCAGGAGGTAGGCGTAGCAGGGGTCGTTGTTGATGACCATTTCGTAGATCTTCTGAAGCCCGTAGCGATACCCTTTGGAGAGTTGCTGGTACTCCATGCCGAACCGCCAGTGCGGGTAGCGGGTGGGGAACCCTCCCAGGGCGGCGATCTCGGAAAGCTCGTCGTAGTCGAGCACCTCGAAGATCGTCTCGTAGAAATCGAGCCCGAAATCCTTCGCGTGCTGCTCGGTCTCGAGCTGGAGGTCGCGGAGTTCCTTGGGGAGGTCGTGCGTGCTGGTCATGATCGACATGGATGCGGCCTTTGATGTTTGCGAGAGTCGAGTCGAGTCAGGGCAGGAAGGCATCGACGGCGATCTTGCCGACCTCGGCGTTCTCGATCACGACGGGGACGTCTTCACCGGGGCCGAACGTGGCGGAGTTACGATACCGGGCGGTCTCGCCGCGTCCGGTCGGTTTGGAATGGACCTCGACGACGCGCCTGGAGAGGTCGACGATCCAGTAGATGGGGATTTTCGCGGCGGCGTAACCTTGGAGCTTGACGCCGCGGTCGTTTGCTTCGGTCGACTGACAGATTTCGCCGACGAGCGCCAAGTCCTTCGCGGCCGGGTGATTTGTCCCGTAGCGTTCGCGGGGGCCGCGTGAGATGGCAATGTCGGGCTCCGGCTGCCAGTCGGGCGGGAAAGAGACGGGCGCTTCCTTGCGGGTCACCCAGCCTGTCGGGATCAGCCCGCGAAGAAGGTCGTCGAGGCGATCCACGGCGAGGACGTGCGGGGGCTTTCTTGTCATTTTCTCGACGATCACGCCCCCCAGAAGTTCAACCCGGGTTTCGGGAGGGAATACCCTTGCATCGATCATCGTGTCGAACTGCCGCACGTTGAGCTTGTAGACGGAGGGGCCTTCGGCCGTCGGGGGATGTGTCGTTTTTCGCAAGGAAGTCGCGGTCGTCATGTTCACGCACCTCTCTCGGCCTCAAGTCGCCGACGTTCGACCAGTGTCCCGGCGACCCACTGCCGTAACTCCTTGATCCACGACGTTTCCGAATCCCCTTGCGGCTTATTCACCCATTCCTGGATCTCGGACGCCTTCAAGAAAGGGAACGCCGCGCTCGAATCTGAGGGCTCGTACCGTCCGTCCGTTTGGAGCACGAGGATCAGAAGCCGGTCCTTCTCCTGGACCCAGATTTCCGGCACTCCGAACCGCCGCCAGACTTCAATCGCTTCGTCGGCGTCGTGCGTGTTGACGGCCTCGACGACGAGGTCGGGGGGCGGGTCTTCGGGGAGTTTGAGGTCGTCGTCCCTCCGGCCGCGAATCCTCGGGACGTTGGTGAGATAAAAGGTCTCGTCCCCTTCGGCTCCGCCCTTTTTGGGCCGGTCTCGGAACGTCGTCGCGCGGGCGGGGATGCAGGGAATGTCGAGTTCTTCCACGACCACCATCACGAAATAGCCGAGTCGGATTGCGGAATTTTCATGACGGTAGGCCGGCGACATCAGGTACAAATCCCCGTCGAGGTAGACCATTCGTGGGTATTTTTTGTCGCCCCTGGCTTCGAGCGCCGACGAGTACCCCTCCCAGCCGACGCCGCGCCTGACGACGCGGGGATCGCTTCCGGGGGTTTCGTTCGCGGGTTGCGGGGTTGTCACCGTCGCCATCGCCATGAGTTCGCCTCAGCCTGTTTCGTCCCGGACACGTTCGGGGTGTTGCCGGTGCCGTTCGACCAGAGTCTCGGCGACCCACTTCCGGAGGTCGGTCATCCAGTCGGTGTCGGTGTCAGTCCCTTCGGATTCGCGAACCGCCCATTCCAGGATCTCGGCGGCGGGAAGGAACGGGAACGTCGCGCTGGTTGCCGAGGTCGCGTATTGACCGTCGTCCTGCAAAACCAGGATGACCAACTCCCGACCGTCGCAGACCCAGACTTCGGGAACACGGAACCGCCGCCAGACCTCGACCGACTCGTCCGCGGCGTGTGTGTTGACGGCCTCCACGACGAGGTCCGGCGGGGGATCGCGACGGAGTTGAAGTTCCTTCCTTCCGCGGATTCGCTCCGCGTTCGCGAGGTAAAACGACTCGTCCGCTTCACCGCCGCCGCCCCTCTTCTTGCGTCGAAAGGTCGTGGACCGCGTCGAGATGCAAGGCAACCGCAGCGCCACGACGATTTCCTTGACGATCAGACCCAGGCGGTCGGCGAGTCGTTCGTGGGAATACGCGGGCGACACGAGAGACACGTCTCCGTCGAGATAGATGATTTTCGGACGGCAACGGTCCCCCCGCGCCTTGAGGACCGCCGAATATCCCGACCAGCCGACGTCGTGCATCACGACGATTTGGTCGCCTTCGGCATCGATTCGCGGGGGTGTCACCGTCGCCATGAAAATGCCTCGTCAGTCGAACGAATACCCGGCGAAGACGATCTCTTTGGGCGTCTCACCGTCGTAAGTGATGATGCAAACCCCCAGCCCGCGGTCGATCCATTCGAAGAAGCCGACCTGGCCGTCGACCATCGCCTTGGTGGGCTTGTCCGTGCCGTAGAGCTCCTGGAGTTGCTCCGGGCTGAGCGGGGCGACCGTGCAATAATTGGGCGTCTCGGCGTCGATCTCGTGCGGGGTCTCGACCACGCCGATCATGTCGAGGACGGACGCGGTTCCCGACTCGGCGGCCTGTTCGCGGGCCTCCGCGATCGTGGTCGGGGGGGCGTTTTCGTCTTTCATCGTGTAGCGGCCCGCGGCGAACTCTTGGGCCTGGGCGGCCTCGAGCGCGGCGAGGATGTCGGGTTGATAAGCGACGGAACAGACCCAAGGCTCGGCACCCATCGTCGGACTCCCGGGAAAGGGGATGGAGGCGGCTTTCGATTCTTAGAGAGGGACGCTCAGGACACTGATGTTTCGCATGTTAGCGGATAGATGTAAACCCCATCGACTTGAACCCCGCCGAACTCTCTTCGGCTCATTCGCGTGGGGATTCGAGCCGGGTATCCGCGGTAAACATTCAAGGCCTCTTGAGTACCGGCGTCGTCGGTTCCGATCAATTTGACCCGGAACCCATCGAAAAAAGGGGTAGACAGCGGGGGGCTCAATCGCAAGACTTCCGCATGAGCTTCTCGCTTATTATTGTCGTTAATTTGATCGGACGCGACATAGAGATACCACTGCGCGTCTTCAGTCGGCTTCATCCAAAGCGCGACTTGTACGGGGTATTTTTTCTTGAACTCTGAGAGAAAGAATTCCCCTTCGTCGATCTGCTCGATCACCAGTGGTTCTTGATCCATGATAAAACTCCTTGAACGGGATCGACGACCGCCTCGTAAAAGCTTGTCGCCTGAGCTTCGGTCTTTAAGTCGTAGCGGGCGATCTCACTCCACGCGATCACTTCTCTCCAATTCAGAGACCGTTGTGGGTTTTACTCATTATCCTGACGCCGTTCTTCCATGAGATCGGCGGCTTTCACCGGCCTCTCAATGTCATGTGTCCAGCATTCCTTCTGGAACTCTTTGCGTTCAAAGATCACGCCCGTCCGTTCGATCCGGGCGAGAACGCACGATTTCAGTCCGCACTCCACGGCGTAACCTGCGAGGTAGAAAGCACCGGACCACTGACCGCCTTCCAACAAAAGCTCGGCGTCCCGCGCCCGTCCTTCCGCCAGTCGTTGCAAATTCGTTCGGTTCACCTGAACACGTCTCCTCGTCTACCGCCCCCGTCCCAGGAACTCCTTGATCGACTCGTAAATCCCCTCCTTGTTGCGGATCTCCGAGAGCGCAAGGTTCGGCACGTCTTCGAAGGCTTCCTCAAGTTCCCGGTAGAACTCGCCCGATCCGTAAGGGCTTTCGACCTGCCCGTAGCCGAACAGGTTGCACTTGGGCAGGAGTTGGTCGCGGAGCATGCTGATGCAGTTGCGGTTGTCTTCGCCCCAGTTGTCTCCGTCCGAGAAGTGCAAGACGTAGATATTCCAGTCGGCGACGGGGTGGTCGGCGTCGATGATCTTGTTGGCGAGGTTGTACGCCGAGCTGATCCTCGTTCCGCCGCTCTCTCTCGTGTGATAGAACGTGTGCTGGTCGACTTCCCGGGCCACGGCGTCGTGGATGATGTAGCGGGTGGTCACGCCGTCGTACTGGCTTTTCAGCCAGGTGTCGATCCAGAACGCCTCGATGCGGACGATCTCCTTCTGGTCGTCGGTCATGCTCCCGGAGACGTCCATCAGGTAGAGGACGACGGCGTTGGACGTGGGCAACGCGATCGGGTTCCACGAGCGATAGAGCTTGTCCTCGCGGACAGGGATGACCATGGGGTCGGCCGGGTCGTAGGTATTCGAGGCGATCTGACGTTTCAGCGCCTTTTTGAACGTCCGCTTGAAGTGGCGGAGGCTTTCGGGGCCTGCCTGGCGGATTCCCGTGTATTTGTCTTTTTCCTCAATGATGTTGGCCCGCCCCTTGGGCTCGATCCGGGGGAGGGCGAGCCCTTCGCCGAGGATGGCGGCAAGCTCGTCGAGGGTGAGCTCGACTTCGAGAATGTGTTGGCCGGGGGCATCGCCCGCATGGCCCGCGCCCGGCTCTCCGTCACCGGAGCGGCCGATCGGGGTGCCGACGTCTCCGGAACCTTGCCCGACACCGCCTCGGCCTTTGGAGCCGTAGCGGAACTCGGGGATCTCGATTTGCGGGAGCGGGATCGAGACGTATTCTCCGCCGGTGCGGCCGATCATCTCGCCTTGCGAGATGTATTTCCGCAGGTCGGTCTTGATCTTCCCGCGAACGATCTGTTTGAAGCGGTTTTCGTCCCGCTCGATTTTTCGGACCACGGCCGTGGATCCTCGCCGAGGGGGGCGGTCGGTCGGCGCGGCGAAGCGCCCCTCGTGCCCTTGTGTACGACACCGACCGCCCGCGGGCGCAGCACGCCTCGCCCGAGACCCGGGCGGTCCGGCCAACCATCAAAAATCAAAAAGAACCGGGGTGAATCAGGGGCGGGAGCGGGACCGTCGTCTTCGTCACACGGAATCGCGACCTGTCCCACCGACCCTCTCAGGCAAATTTTATTCCGGGACCGCCGCGGAGTCCAAGACTTCCGGGGCGATGAGGCGTTTCGTCTTCCAAAAAAAACGTCGGGCCGGTCGTGACCGCGACACCTGGTGTGATCGACTCAGTAAAGCACGTCCTTGACGGCAACCTTGCCGACCTCGCGGCCGTCGAGAACCACGGGGACTTCGTCGTCCGGGCCGAAACTTTGACACGATTCAAACCGAGGCTGTTCAACCGGACCCGTCGGCCGGGCGTAGACGTCGATGCGTTGATTCGGAATGTTCACGATCCAGTAAACCGGGACCGATGCCGCGGCGTAAACGTCCCGTTTCTCGCCGGAGTCATGGCCCAGACTCGAATCCGAGATCTCGACGAGCATCGCCACGTCCTGGAGGCTCGGCTTCCGTTTCCTGTAATCGCGATTTCGACCCCGGAGAACCACGAAATCCGGTTCGGGTTTCGAATCGTCACGAACCCGGACGGGCGAAGACGGGCGAACGTGCCAACTGCCCTGACAAAGCTGTACCAACACCTCGTTGAGTCCACCAAGCGCGAATTCGTGCGGGTCTCCTTTAGTCATCGGTTCGACGAGCCGTCCCTTCCAGAGGTAGATCGGCGACTTATCGCCGAAGACGCCGGATTCCCCGAGGCGGTCGTAGACGTCGACCGTCATGTGATAGGGTCGAGGCTCGGTCTCGATTGTCGAGGCTTCATGGGCCTCCGGCTTGGTGATGGTCGCCGTCGTCGTCATGCGAATCGTCTCCCTCCGCTCGCCGAATCAAAACAGGATGTGCTTAACGGGAACCCTGCCGACCTCGCGGCCGTCCAGAACCACGGGGACCACGTCGTCCGGGCCGAAACTCTGACACGACTCAAATCGAGGCCGTTCGATTGGTCCCGTCGGCCGGGTGTGGACGTCGATGCGTTGAAGGGGGATGTTGACGATCCAGTAGACCGGGAGGAGAGCGGCGGCGTATTCCCTCAACATTTCACCCGTGTCGTCAGAAAGACTGGAGTCGGCGACCTCCGCCACGAGCGGCACGTCCCGCGCGAAGGGATCGCGATCACGATAATTCTCGTCGCGACCCCGAACGACTTTAAGGTCCGGCTCCGGGACGCTATCGAGTCCCAAATCCAGCGGCTGCTCCTGCTCGACGAAATATTCAGTAGGGACAAGGCCCGAAAGGGTCCGGTAGAGTCTGTTCAGCGCGGATACGTGGGGTCGTCCCTTTGTCCTGTCTGAAATCTTCTCGACGAGATGCCCTTTCCAGAGGAAAACGTGTGACTTCTCACCGAAAGCCCCGGTCGCGACCATCCGCTGATAAAGGCCTGTGTTGATCCGATAGGGTCGGAACCCGGCCGAGGGGGCTTTTGCCTCCTCAGCGTTTCCGGTTTGGGTTGTCACGGTCGCCATGACGGCATTTCTCCCGGGCAGGTTTCGAACAGAACTTTTCGGGTCTCGCTCGAGCGCGTCTCTCACGCGATTCCGTTTGCCGTCGTCTCGCGATTGAATCGGGTGGGCAACGGCCGCCGATCTTTTCAAGGCAGCACGTCCTTGACGGCGATCTTACCCACTTCGCGCCCGTCCAGAATCACCGGGACTTCTTCCTCCAAGCCGTAATCACGTCGCGAGCGGTATGCCGGCGAGCGATCCGGGCCGGTCGGGTCGGTGTAAACTTCGATCCGCGCGTCCGGGATATTGACGACCCAGAAAATCGGGATCTTCGCCCCTGCGTACTTTCGTAATCGACTTCGGGTATCGAGTGGCAGACTGGAATCCGAGACTTCGACGACGAGACAGACATCGCTCCCTTGCGGACGCTTGCTCAGGAAATCCTTTCGAATCCCTTTAACGATCTTAAGGTCAGGCTCCGGAAGGCTTTTCTCTCCGAGGACAAGAGGCTGATCCTGCTCTGTAAACCAACCCGGAGGGATCAACGCTCGAACGCGCTCCACAATGCATTCCTGAGCGTAGATATGGGGATTATTCTTGGTCATCTTTTTGACCAACCGCCCGTTCCAGAGGTAGATGCGGTTTTTCGGAGGGAACACGCCCGCCGCGATCATCTTGTCGAACATTTCGACCGTGATCGGGTACGGTCGAGGCCGCTCGGATTTCAGGCGAGGGACGCCCGGAGTCTTTGCCTTCGCCTGGAGCTTTGTGGCTTGTGACGGCATAACAGCGAACCCCAAAAGCCCCGTAGGGTGGGCACCGCCCACCTGCGCTGTCATTTGGCAGGTGGGCTGTGCCCACCCTACGAGGAGAACCTTACGAATCAACGTCCGGCCCCGACCTCAATGGCTCGCGCGTTTCACATCCCCGCGGGCGAAAATGCTCGCGACGTAGTTCAACACGTCCGTCGCCGAATCCTCGTCGTAGCCGTAGTTTCGGATCAACCGGCCCTTCACGATGTCGATCTTCTCCTGGGTGTCCTTGTCGACGACGCTCGACACCAGGCTGGTCAGCTTGATCGTGTCCTTCTGGTCCTGGAAGAGCTTCAGTTCCAGGGCCTTCTGGAGCCGTTCGTTCGTTCGGTAGTCGAACTTCTTGCCGTCGAGGGCGAGTGCCCCGATGTAGTTCATGATCTCGCGGCGGAAGTCGTCTTTTCGGCTCTCGGGGATGTCGATTTTCTCCTCGATCGACCGCATCAGGCGTTCATCCGGCTCCTCGGTCTGGCCGGTGTACTTGTTCTTCACCCGTTCGCGCTGGGTGTAGGCTTTGACGTTGTCGATGTAGTTGCCACAGAGCCGCGTGAGGGCATCTTCGTCGGCCGCGATCGCTCTTTGTACCTCGTTTTTCACGATGTCCTCGTATTCTTCTTTGACGACGTTCAGAAGCGCCTTGTAGGTCTTCTTCACGTCGTCATTGTTGATAAGCGAGTGGTGTTTGAGGCCGGATTCCAGTTCATTGAGAACCATGAACGGATTGACCGATCGTTCATCGGCGTGAGCAACCAGCGCGTTGCTAATCTTGTCTTGAACGTATCGCGGGCTGATGC
>JAYUFP010000836.1:0-10357 GCA_043738665.1 Isosphaeraceae bacterium | reverse complement strand
CCGTGCCGGCGCGGGTGACCCCGGCTCCGGCCTGATCGAGTCGTCCTGCGCAGCCCCTCACCCCTTACCCTCTCCCCGCAAAGCCGGGGCGAGGGCGACCGTCTTTGGATTCCGCCGAGTGCGTTCCTTGACCGACGTCAATCTCCGTTTTCATTGGCCCTTCGAACCCTGCTTCCACTCCCAGAACCACAGGCTCGGGTAGTACAGCAAGCCCAGCGTGAGGACCCAGAACAGGTAAACCGCCGGGAGGCTGTGGCCGTAGCCTTTGGGGGCCTGGAACGGGGGGAAGGCGAACATCCAGCCGATCGGATACCCTTGCCCCGCCGCGGCGGACACGGCCAGGGTGTGAGCCACCGGCCACTGGAGGAGGTAGAAGAAGAGCGGTGCGCGGCCGAACGTGCGGAGCGGATGCCCCACGCGACCCAGGCCGCGGTCGAAGGCGGCCAGGGCCAGGAACGCCGGCCCCAGCGTCATCAACAAGTACAGGAGTGACGGAGGATATTTCTGGCAATTCAGGAACGACATCACCGTGCCCGTCCAATCCGGCTGAGGCGCCCAGGGGCGGGGGTCGCCGTAGACATTGAGCCAACGGAGGGTCACGAACCCCGCGACCATGGCCGCCCCCATCACGAACAGGGTCGGCGTTCGCCGTTCGGAGGGTTGGAGGAAAAGCGGCCCGAGGGCGTATCCAAGGGCCATCACGCCCACCCAGGGGATCAAGGGGTAGCCCACCAGCATCGGCACCCCTCCGGGCAGGAGCTGAAAGCCTGGGACGTGCAGGATGCTCCAGAGGAGGGCGGCGAAGCCTCTCGGCGGGGCGAAGCCGTCGAGCGTGTTGTGGAGGGCGATCATCGCCACGCCGATCCCGGCGATGAGGTATCGAGGAAGATGGATCAGGCCCGCCAGCGCGATCATCGACCAGCCGATCGCCCAGAGGACCAGTCCCAGGACGACATGTGGATAGGTGAAGAACACGCAGACGCTCTCCACGGTCTGCTCAAGGAGGATGAGCCAAAGGCCTCGCGAGAGCAGGTACAAGGACAGTTCGCCGCGGGTCTTCCGGGTCCCCGAGAGGAAGGCGCTGAGGCCCGCCAGGAGCATGAACGTGGGGGCGCAGAAGTGGGTGACCCAGCGCGTGAAGAAGAGGGCGGGGGTGGTCACGGAGAGGTCGGTCGGGTCAACCTTGACGTCGGTGAAGAACTCGCGGACGTGGTCGAGCACCATCACGACCATCAACAGGCCGCGGAGCAGGTCGACCGATTCGACGCGACGTGAGGCCGGTTGGGGCGGGACCGTGTCATCTCCGACGATCGGAACCTCGGCGGCGGGGTGATCGATCAAGGGTGCCTCTGCGGTCGATGGAGTGAAGACGACTCTTCGCGGTTTTGTTCAAATCAACGTGAAGACGAGCACCACGCAACCCATGAGCATCAATGAGAGTCCCAGGAACATCGACACGTCCGCCGCGCGTTGGAAGGTCTGGAATCGGCGAGCGGTCTGGGATCGCATGGCGAGGTAGCTGAAGTGGGTGGCGGCGAGGAAGGTCAGGGCGTCGAACACGAGCAGGGTGTCGCCGATGGTTCGATATTCGCTGATGCGTTCGGCGACCAGGATCAGGCCGATCGCCGTCAGGCAGACACCCACCATCGCCGCGGAGACGGAGAA
This sequence comes from Isosphaeraceae bacterium, assembly GCA_043738665.1. Taxonomy (GTDB): domain Bacteria; phylum Planctomycetota; class Planctomycetia; order Isosphaerales; family Isosphaeraceae; genus JAYUFP01. The sequence continues at coordinate 8,692 of JAYUFP010000836.1, read as the reverse complement.
CAGGGCGATCTGGAAGTCGTAGTCGCGTTCGCTGACCTCGAATTTTTCACTCATCCTTGCCTCCTTGAACTTCGGGGCGCCACGTTTCCCCTCCTTCTGCAAGGGGGAGTTAGGGGGGGTGATCCCGAAACAACTTGTGAAGCCCGGCGTTTCCGTGAGTTCCGACCGGCAGGCCGAGTCGAATGGCCTCACCCCCCCTGGCCCCCTTTTCGCAAGGGGGGGAAAGGGATCGCTCTCGCGACAAAACGTGCCTATCACAATCGATTCAACAGCAAACTCGCATCAACCCGGCCGCCGCAGTTTCCCGGCGATCGCGACGTAGTCGCTTCGGCCCACCGGCACGGCGAGGTATCCCGCGGCGTAGGCGATCCCTCCCACGCCGACCTGCGACGCCAGGGGGAGCCAGCGCAGGAGCGACTTTCCCCCCAGTACGAGGAAGCCGTAAAGGTGTACCTGGCTTCCCGCGTGCTTGAGCCACCGCAACGACGAGGCCGCCGTCTTCTCGCTGGGGTGCAATGGCCAGACCCACTGCAACAGCGCGGTCACGACCAGCAACGCCAGGGCTCCCGCCATCGGGGCGCTGAGGGTCCGCTTCAGGAACGTGTTGAAGTCGATCTTCAAGACCCGGAAGACGTAAACCCCGGGGATCAACAGGTTCGAGAACAGGGTCGTCAGCACGGTCCCCCAGATGACCCCCTGGACCCCGAATTTCATCGTCAGGAAGAAGCTCAAGGGGAGGTTCACCAGCGCCCCGCCGAGCGCCGCGAGCGCGACGACCTCGATCCGGTTCATCCCCAGCGACGCCTGCACCGGGACCGAGAGAACCAGGGGGATCACCGCGATCAGGAAGAGGCGGAGCAGGGGGGCGACCCTGGCGGCGTCGTAACCGAGCCTGTCGCCCATCCAGAGCGTCAAGAACGGCGCGGCGTAAACCCACGCCGAGAGTGCCACCGGGAGCAGGACGCCGACGTGGAGCCTGGTGCCGTCGTATTTGATCCGCTCAAGCCCGCGCTCGTCGCGCGCCACGATCAGGCTCGCCACGGCGGGCATGACCATGTACGCGAGCGTCCAGCCTGACTGGCGGATCTGCAAAAACGGCTTGCTGACCATCATATAAACCGAAGTCGCCGGACCGGATTCCTTCAGCGCGAAGCCGAGGATCGTGGTGTCGATCTTGTCGGCGAGGACCACGCTGATCTGGATCAGGAACATGTAAAAGCTGATATGAAGCAACGGCCGGTAGTCGTCCAGCCGTGAACCCCGGAACCGAGGCAGGTAGCCCAACTCGTGCGACATGACCCAGAGCGAAGGCCCGAGCGTGAGGCCGATCTGGAGCGCGGTCTGCGCGACGACGATCAGGAAGAAGTCGACCCCCGCCTGCACGCCGACGAAGAGCACCACGAACCGCGCGACGATCACGACGAGCTCGAACCTCGGCAAGAAGTCATACCGCCGCGCCGCCTGGAGCACGCACGAAACGACCATCGAGGTTCCGTAACAGGGCGCGGTGCATGCCTGAAGGATCAGGAGCTTGATGATGAGGTTGTAGGATTCGACCTTGGTGTAGCCGGAGTGCGGCACGGCGAAGTAGGCGACGGCGAGCAACGCGGCGGCCTGGACCAACGCCATCGCCGCGTAAAAGTTCATGCCGCAGGCGATGGCGCGGTCGACGCCGGCGCGGTCCCCTTTGGCCCAGCACTCGGAGACCTGGCGCTGGAGTGCCGAGCCCATTCCGAACTCGAAGAGCATCTGGAAGAAGCCGAAGCCCCAGGCGAACCCGTAAGCCCCGTTGCCGTCGGTGCCGATGGCCTGGACGGTCAGGGGGAGGGTCCAGAGCGAGAGCACGGCTTGGAGGGGGGTCTTCAAGGCGAGCCAGAACGACCCGCTGAGGAGCTTGCCGATCACCGGCGGCAGCTTCTTCGCTTCCGGAGAATGCGCGTGCAAGTCCTCACGCGCCTCCTCGTGCGGCTCCGACGCGGCGGTCGTGGTCGTTGTCACCGGGTCGTTCCCTCGATCAACGATCGCTCCCTCCTTAAACTTGACGACCCCCAACGCCCCGCGTCCTGCCTTCAGGGCGTTCATCATAGCGGCCTCAACCCTCCCCCTTAAAGCCCAACCCCGAAAGGGGTGACGCTGCGACGCTCCGTGTCGTCGCGTCGGCTTGTGCCCGGGCTTTTTAAGTGAAGAGTCGAACTCGCGGCGACCGTACGACACCGCCAGCCTTCAAATCGTTGGCCGTCGTTTCAACCCGTGATCGATTCCCAAGGCTCCGCGTTCAAGAATCGTGAGAGATGGCCCACGTTTCCGGTGGCCACCGTGACGCGATCGCCCGGACCCGCCGCCATGACGGCTTGGGCCGCCAGGACGCAGTCGCAGTCCAGGGCTTCGGGTGACGCCGTCGGTATCCCGAACCGCCTCGCAAAGGCCCAAAACTCCGCGGCCCTTAGCATCGCGTCGGTCGTGAGGGGGGCGTAATCGAGGGTCGCCTTCAGGCGGTCCAGCCGCGCCAAGGAGTTTGCCAACCCCAGACGGAGCAGTTCTCGACGGACTTCGTAGTCGGCGATCTCCGGTACGAAGATCCGGACACCGACCGAAGCGAGGTTTTTGGCCCACCTGCGACAGCGGTCAGGTAATGGACGCCCAAGAGGATGCGCCAGGAGCCCCAAAGGACCGGCGTCGAGGAAAACCAGGCGCATCAGGAAAACAGCTTTCGACCCGAAGGACGGCCCGCGTCAAGGGCCGTCAACAACGCGTCGAGGGACTGCTTCTGCTCGTGTTCGTCGCCGATCTCGTCGAGAGAGTCCAGGCCTCGGGCGATTTCCAAGGCGCGTGCCCGAATCTCTTCCTCGCTCATCGGGAACGCGCGACCGTGCGAATCGACGGAGAGACGCGAAGAAGCCGTCGAGAGTCTGGTCGCCATCAGGATAGTCCTTTACCTGGGTTTCCGCCTGCTTTCGGTTTTCTTGTCTTTCAGTGTACACAACCTTCCTACATCGGTCCACGGCGCGTCTTCCAGTCTTTCAGTCGCGTTTTCCAAACACATGATCGACTCTTCGTAATCAGACTGATTGACCTCCCATTTTACGTAGTTTGCCGAATAAATTGAGAATGGTCCCGTTTCGAGAGACTTGTCTGCTTTTTCGGACTTTGACTTGACGGAAATTTTGGGTTGGGGTAAAGATTCGCCTCGTTGTCTCGACCCCGTCGAAATTACAATCGATTTCAGAGAGAGAGTTTTAGACATGGATGTCTCGTCGCGCCTTGGACGTCAATTCGGGTGGCTCGTTGCGGGCCTGTTCCTGGCCCACGGGTCTTCGGCCGTCGCGGCCCCGATGTACTCCGTGACCGACCTCGGCCCCAACGTCTCCGTCTCGTCCGGGTACGCCTACAACGGCGGCTTCACCGCGAAAAACCCCGCGACCAACAGCAACGTCCCGATCAACTTCCCCGTGTCGATCCTGCCGACGGCCATGACTTCCGGCACGGCGGTGCTGCCGTCCATCACGACCTCCGCCAGCGGCGCCGGCCCCGTGTCGATGCAGCTGCCCATGTCGGTCTTCGCCTCGAACGCGCAGGGCACGGTGATCGGCGGCCTGCCGATCGGCACCGGCGCCGACCCGGCCCAGACGTACAAGATCGGCTACACCCAGATGCAGCCCAACGGCACCTACGGCGCGTTCCAGCCGATCACCTCGCCGTTCGACGCCGCCGGCTGGCAGACCAACGACAGCAACACCCGGATGCTGCTCAACAACCAGAACCAGATCCTCGTCAGCGGCCCGAGCTTCTGGAACGCCGGCGGGATCAACAAGGACGGCGTGATCCTCGACCTCAACGCCCACACGACCACCCCGCTCGACTCGATGCTCCCCGCCTCGCTCCTGGCGAAGTACGACCGGTTCAACTTCATCGGCTTCGCCGACAACGGCAGCCTGATCGGGACCGTCGGCCTGAACACCGACCCGGGCGGACCGCACGGAATCCTGCTGACCCTGCCGGGCATCTCCCCGGTCCCCGTGCCGGAGCCTTCCACGTTCCTGGTCGTCGCCGGGGGCCTGGGCGCGATCGCCTTCGCCCGCCGGTTCCGCCGCCAGGCACTTGCCGACGCCTGAGCTGAGCACTCGCCAAAAAAGGCCCCGCCCGCTTCGACCCCCGAAACGATCGAAGGGCGGGGTCAAACCCATGAATATCGGCCCGCGCCGCGAGTGAACCACTCGGCGCGGGCCTTCTTCGTTGGATTCGCTCGAATTAGGGTCTGACGACGACCGAGAGACCGATAATACGTGAAGGGCGAGGCACAGTCTTCCCTTTGCAGCCCCGAAGGGCGACGGTCAGTGGCCCGAGGATTTTTGATTTGCAGCCCCGAGGATCGCTGAGTCAATCACTTGAGGGAGATGTGCTTTGGGTGCCGCTGGTCGTACCCGACCACTGCGCGTTCGGGGCAAGCCTGCCACTGGTCGAGTACGACCGATGGCACCCAAACTGAGTACGACCAAAACCTGCTTCTGAAACCGGAAAGTTATTGACTCACCGATCCTCAGGGCGGAGGTGCTCGGGCGCTTTGGGCAATCCGGGGCGATGCCCCGGGCTGTCCTGTGCCGCCCCTTCAGGACGAGGATGACTCCGCCGGAATCCGTTGGCGCACCCGAAGACGTTTGAACGAGATATCTGATATCTTGCTTGCGCGGAAAAAATTGCGTATTTTCTCAATCTTTCGGCCCCTTTTTTGGGCTCTGGGCTTCGTGAGGGGGCGGAGTTACAATGGGAGTTGAGGTTTTCGAGGATCGACGCACGCCAAAGGGAGCGTCGGGACGATGGAACGGTTGACGGTCCTTTGCTTTGCCGGAACTTACGGCCTGGCGCTCGCCGCCGAGCTCGCCCGGTTCGCTGTCCGGGCACCGTTGCGATGGTATGCCACCGTCGGGCTCACGATGCTCGCGTGGTTTGTGCAAACGGCTTACTTGATGAACCTTGCGGCGAGCAGCGGGCATGTCCCGATGACGACCGTGTTCGAGTCGATGCTCGCGCTGTCGTGGATCTTCGCGGCGCTCGGGCTTTACTTCATGGTTCACGCCCCAAAGCCCGTGGCCGTGGGCAGTTTCGTCTTGCCGATCGTCGTCGCGCTCACCACCGTCGCCGGCCTCGCCGCCCCGCGCAGGGCCGATTGGGGGGCGACCTGGAGCGGGGCCATCAAGTTCTGGGGCTCGGTTCATGGGCTGTTTCTGCTCGCGGGGGCGGTCAGCACATGCGTCGCGTTCGCCGCGGGCTTGATGTATCTGGCCCAGGCGAGAAAGCTCAAAACCAAGCGCGCCAACCGTTTCGGAATCGCCTTGCCGAGCCTCGAACAGTCCGAACGGATCAACCGAGCGGCGGTCACCGTCGCGTTCCCGCTTCTCACCTTCGGCCTGCTAATCGGCCTGATCCTGAGCGTGACCGCCAATACCGCCGCTCCGGGAAGGCCCGCGCTCACTTGGGCCGACCCTAAAGTCATCAGTGCCATGGCGATGTGGCTCGTTTTCGCCGTCCTGCTGCACGCCCGGTTCCGGCCGGCGATGCGGGGACGGGGGGTCGTCTTGCTCACGATCCTCGCGTTCGGATTTCTGGTCTTCACCTGGGTCGGGATCGAGGCCCTCCGCCTGCCGACGGCACACGGGGTAACCCGCTCGAACACGACCGCCACGGGGAGGCCGCTGTGAGGCTCGTGGCCGTCGGAGTCGACTTCCGTTCCGCCCCGGCGTCCGTTCGTGAGGCTCTTGCCTTTGATGGCGACAAAGGGCCCGGGGGCCTCCAGGCGCTGAAAGTGGCGTTCCCGGGCTGCGAGTTCGTGGTTCTCTCCACCTGCAACCGCGTCGAGATTTACGCCGCGGGCGACCTGGCTTGCGTCCCGGAGGTGGAAGCCCTTACGGGGTTTCTCTCCGCGTTTCATGGCGTCCCCGACGAGACGTTCGCCGGGCATCTGGTGAGCTATCACGACGAGGGGTCGATCGGCCATTTATTTCGGGTTGCGGCGAGCCTGGAAAGTCTGGTTCTGGGCGAAGGGCAGATCCTGGGGCAGGTCCGTGAAGCGTATCGCGAGGCCAAAAAGCATCATTCGGCCGGGCCGATCCTCCACAAGGTCTTTGAAAACGCGATCCGGGTCGGCAAGAAGGTCCGTGAAGAGACCGGTATGGACCAGGGGAAGCTCTCGGTGGCGAGCGTGGCCGTGGACGTCGCCAAGGGGGTCTTTGACACCTTCACCGACAAGACCGTGCTCGTGATCGGCGTCGGCAAAATGGGGGATTTGACCCTTCGCCATCTTAAGACCTTGAACCCCGGTAAGATCCTCGTGACCAACCGAAGCCCCGAGCGCGCCCAGGCCGCCGCCGAGCGCTGGGGGGGCGAGGCCGTGCCGTTTGAAAGGCTTAATTTAGCATTGATCGAGGCCGACCTGGTCGTCTGCACGACCGCGGCCGACGAGCCGATTCTGACGTACGACCAGTACGTGAGGGTTCAGCGCGCCAGGCGGAATCGGCTCTCCCTGATCCTCGACATCGCGATCCCCCGGGACGTCGAGCCGAAGGTCGGAGACATTGACCGGGTCATGCTTTACAACGTGGACGATCTCCGCGCTCAAGCCGACGAGAACCGCAAACACCGGAAACGCGGGGTCGACCCTGCCTTGGCGATTATCGAGAAAGAGACTGAGGTCTGCCATGCCGCGTTGCGACATCAGCGGTATGCCGGGGCCGTTTTAAAGCAACTTGGGGAGAACGTCGACGCGATCCGCAGGCGCGAGGTTCTGGCCCTTTACGACGCCTGCCCCGACCTCAGCGAGCCTCAAAAAGCGGCCGTCGCCCATATGGCCCAGAGGCTCCAGAATCAGTTCCTCCACCAGCCCCGAGCCGCCCTCCGCTCGGCCGCCGCCGGGTCCGCCCACGAGCACCCCAACTCCTTGCTCAACGCCGTGCGGCATTTGTTCGGGCTGGCGGAAGGTTAATTCTTTATTGCAAGCGTTGTCTGGAGTTGGGTCACAAGGTCCGCAATCGCGGAACCTCCGAATCCGTAGGAATCACAACCTCTTTCTCGTCCGGCTCCGGTATTGTCGGAGTGACTTTCAGCAAATCCTTCGCGACGACCTCGCGGGGCATCAGCAACACCACTTCGCCTTCGCGCAAGCCCTCGACGACCTCTTTCACGTCATGGCTCGAGGCTCCCAGGACCACCGCGCGGCGTTCGATCCCTTCCTTTTTGACGACGTAACAGAAGTCCCCGCCTTCGCTCGTGGCGATCGCTTGCGACGGAACTGCCAGCACTCCTTGACTTCGCTTTCGAGGGCGCGGCGGGTCATGGGGGCGGAGAAGCGCTGATGGATGCCGAAGGCGGATTCGGTCTGGGCCAAGCTCATCGAGGTTTTCATCAACCCCTGTTCCTCGGTGGCGGCTTGCTGGACGGAGAAGTAGCCTTTTTCGACCATCCGCTTGGTCCAGGCGAGGCGGTCTTCGCGCTGAACGAGGTCGGCCTTTGCGAGGGTGATCTGGCCTTTATCCATCTGCTCGGTCTGGGTCAACTCCCCCTGAAGGTACGACTCCAGTCCGATTTTGGCGACGTCCCGCTTAAGCCGAGCCTGTTCGTGCGAGGCCTTGGCCCAGGTGACGGTGATGGTCTGTCGGCGGACGAGTTCCTGGTAATCGGTCGAGTCGATCTCGCAAAGGATCTGGCCTGCCTTCACGTTGGTGCCGTCTTCGATCAGGCTGAGGATCGTCGCCGACGAGCCGGCCCCCAGGCGTTTCAGACTGCACTTGATGTCGGTCATGTTGGCGCTTTCGATCCGGCCGGCGGCGAGCACCAGCGCGTCGAAGTCCATCCGCCTCACGAGCGCCTTGGGCAGAGGTTTCGCGTCGGCGTTCTTGTACGACACGAACGCCCAGGCCCCCGCCGCGGCCAGGATGCCGAGAAGGGCCACGCGTGTTTTCGTGAACAGGCGACGAATCCCAGGCCCCGGCATGGGCAAACTCCCTTTTGGAAGGCGTCCCGAATCGCGGGGCGAACGCATCGGTCGTCCCAAAAAATCGTCAAGTCATCGGTCGATCGTTCCGGAGTCGTTCCGGAGCCGACACCGCGGGCCAGGGCGTCGCGGAGCCCGCGGCCTCTGTAAGTGAAGTAGCGTTATCGTGGGTACGGTGGGGCGAATCTTTTTGAAACGAACGGCGGGACGACGCGGGTTCCGGCTTCCGCGTCAGGCGGTCGCGGCCGGTTTCGGGGTGGTTTTCGGCGTCGGAATCAGGGTGAGCGACGTCCCCAGGGCGATGAATAGGGCCACGAGGATCGGCGAGAGGATTCGTGTGACGGCGGTCAGGGAGATCGGCTCGCCGGTGTCGTCGTTGGCGAAGAACGCGGCGCCCAGGATCACGTAAAGGGTTCCCCCGAGCAACGCCGCGAACGACACCGTGAAGAGGCTCTCGAGGAGCTTTGCCCGTCGGTAGGACGCCCCGACCGCGGCGGCCAGGGCGGTGGTGAGCCCGATCGACGCGGCGAGTCCTCCGTGGAGGAGGATCGACGGAAGCAGGTCGAGCTCGAACGTCGTGCGGTATCGGTAGAAGAGGGGGACGGCCAGTTTCGCGACGCCGAATCCCACGGTCGCGCCGGTGAACAGTCCGGTCATCGCCGCGTGGACGAGCCTACGCGGGTTGTGGAAGGCGAGCGCGGCCACGAT
>JAYUFP010000835.1:0-3439 GCA_043738665.1 Isosphaeraceae bacterium | reverse complement strand
TCGTCCGGGAGGTGGCCGAGGGGTTTTGAGAGGAATGGCCGATGGACAATGGCCGATGGACAACGACCAAAGGCCCTCGGTCATCGGCCCTCGGTCATAGGCCCTTTGTCATCGGTCATCGGCCCTCGGCCCTCGGGCATAGGGTCTTTGTCATCGGCCCTCGGTCATCGGCCCTCGGCCATCGGCCATTTTCCGTTGACTCTGACTGAAAATGAAACCGCCCTCCCGAGTTTTCGGTCAAGCCTCGGGGTGTCGCCAACCGATCCTACGGTTGATGCCGAATCCGAAATAGTGCCTCGGTTGCGAACCCCAGGGATGGGATCGGGGCCTTGACGAACGGAACTTGGAGAGGATACCGGCCGATGACCGCAAGGACGCATTCGGCCCTTCGGCGTGTCCTCACGCCCGTCGTCGCCGGCATCCTGCCCCTGGCTCTCGCCGCCGCCGCCGCCGGTTGTGCGGGCCTCCGCAACGAGCGCGCCGCCGGGAAGGTTCCCCAGCTCGGGATCATTGACCCCCATCAGCCCCGCGAGCTCCAAATGGTCTCGATGCCGGTCTACGTCGTCGAGCCCCCCGACGAGCTCGAGATCTCGGTCAAGCCCTCGACGACCGACCTGAGCAACGCCAACGTCACGGTCCAGGCCGACGGCAACATCGACCTTGGTTTTCTCGATGACGTTTATGTCGCGGGACTTACGCTCGAACAGGTCGAGCGGAAGATCGCCATTCAGCTCGCCTCGCGGGCCGGCGTCAAAGAAAAAAGCCAGGTCTCGGTCCGGATCGTGAACGCGTCGCAGAGCAAGTCGTACTATGTCCTCGGCACGGTGACCACTCAGGGCAAATTCCCCGTCACCGGCAACGAGACCGTGCTTGACGCGATCGTCACCGCAGGCTTGAAGTCGAACAGCCTTCCGGAGAAGGCTTATCTTGTTCGTCCCCATCCCGCGGGCGGACCCGACCAGGTTCTCAAAATCGATTGGATCGGAATAAAAGAGCGAGGCGACACCCTTACCAACTACCAGATCTTCCCCGGTGACCGTATTATTATACCAGGGGGTCGTGCCCCTGGTTTGCTCAGCACGTTGCTTGGCGGCTGAACCTTACCACGTCGAGGACGACGATGGCCAACATGGCGGTTCCGACACTCGCGGCCTCGATCTTGAGTCTCCTTGCCGCCGCGGTCGCGGGTTTCGCCTTAACCCGGCCGACCCGGCGTCCCGTCCCGCTGACCTGCCGGGTTGAACCCGACAGGTCGGGCCGACGAACGACCGCGGCCGATTTCAGGAGAAGACCCTGGCGATAAGGAACGCCGCACCCGCGGCGAGTCCGCCGATCACGGCGGTCTGTAGTGAACTCCGCCACGGACGCAAACCCGTGTAGCGTCCCTTGATATAGCCGAAGACCGCGAGCGCGATGAGAGTGAAGATCACGGAAAACGCCGCGGCCGTATGGACCTGTTTCAGAATCATGTACGGGGCGAGCGGAATCAATCCGCCGACGATATAGGCCCCGGAAATGGTCGAGGCACTTTTGAGAGCGCGGCTCGGGTCCGGCTCCTCGAGGCCGAGTTCATAACGCATCATGAAGTCGACCCACGCCTTGTGGTTCGATTCGAACGCGTTCAAAATCGGCTCAATGTGCTCGGCTGCGAGTCCGTAGCCTTCAAACATCTCCGTGACCTCTTCACGTTCTTTGTGCGGAAGCTCGAGCACTTCGCGCTCTTCGCGAATTCGCTCGCTCTGATAGTGTTCCGCGTCGCTCCGCGCCGCGAGATAACCCCCCAATCCCATCGCGATTGAACCGGCGGCGATTTCCGCGAGTCCCGCCGTGACGATCAGATGGGATCCATTTACGACGGTGGCCGCGACTCCCGTCAAACCGGCCGCGAGTGCGAAGGGGACCGTCAAACCGTCCGCCATCCCGATCACCACGTCCCGGACGAATTCGCTCGACGTGAAATGTTTTTCAACATGCTGAACCTGGTGCATTCTCGAACCTTCTCCGTTAGTAATCATCGAGACATGGCGGAAGACCGTTCACCTGTTCCTGAGGCTCTTCCCGGATTCTGGGCGGTTGACCCCCGTGATGGTCAATGGCCAATGGTCAATGGCCAATGGTCAATCGACGATTTAGCTGGTTTTGTCGGCCATTGGACATCGGTAATCAATCATTTTCGGTTCAGATTACCCAGCCGCCCGGAACACCGGAAAAGCCGTTTCTGAAATCCCGATTGGTGACAGGACACTCAACACCTTGGGTCATCCGCACCGGACAATCGTCGGGTCGTGGAAGAGAATACTACCCGGGGCGTCAATTCCAGAAGTCCTCGCCGCACTGCCTGCGGGCGTCCTGCTCGAAGACATTGTCGAAGTAATAGTGGCCCCCTTTCTTCCAGGCCACGACGCTCGCGATCAGATAGGCGGGGATGAAGAGCGGTCCCCAGCGCTCGACTTGCCGAACGTGGACCTGTTCGTGATCGCGGCATTCGGCGAGGTCGCGAGCGTCGCGGCCGATGATCACATGCCCGAGCGTCATCGCCGAGGCGTTGACAACCTGGCGCTCGAGAAACCAGCGGGCGAATCCGCCGTGGAACTCCAGAGCGCCTCGCTCACATTGGACTTTGCCCTTCGTGGCGAGCGTGAGAACTCCCGCCAGAAGTCCGACCGACGAGGTGGGCGCCGCCCAGAGATAGACGAGGGATCGACGGAACCGGCGTTTCGACATCCCCGAGGCGTCTCCCAATCGCGGAGGGTCGGCGACGGTGCCGGCCTCATGAGAATCATGACGGGGATGCCGTCGGGCGGTCAATGGCGCAAGGTAGCGTGGCGTAAACAGGATTGTTGCAAGGTCGTTTTTTCCGGTCGTGACCTACGCAAACTTGAAGGGCTGACAATTCGGGACTTTTCGCTACCCGCAAACCGCTCGGATTAATGGACTTGCGGCCTTGAGTCGCGAGATTTCGACAGTTCGGGCAAACAAGCCAAACACAAGCGTTTCAAGTTTGCGTAGGTCACGACCCCGATGCCCGATGGTCAATGATCAATCAATGAGACGTCGATCTTCCCTAGATCCTTCAGTCTTCCATCGGTCATTGATCATCGGGCATCTCGTTCGTTCGAAAACGAAACAGCCCCGCGACGTTGCTGGGTCCGCCAACGGATTCCGGCGGATGAACACGGCGGACGCGGATCGACCGCGCCGGGCGAAGGTCTCCCGACCTTCAATTCTTTGGAGTGCCGGAGCTCGCCCCGCTTTCAAACGCTCTAGGCGCATCTTCCACCTCGACCCCCTTGAGAAGGCCCAAAAACCTATCAGTAACCCCTGATATCGACGATCAGACGTCGTTTTCAAGCGCCCTCGCGGGCTCCTTGGTCGGGATGTAGAGCGGCGGGACGAACGGGAACAGCAGCAGATTGCCGTCGCTCACGTCGACCACTTC
>JAYUFP010000834.1:0-3441 GCA_043738665.1 Isosphaeraceae bacterium | reverse complement strand
GCAAAAGACCCCTCATCCGCCGCTTCGCGGCACCTTCTCCCCGGGGGGAGAAGGGTTAACGTCGGACTTTGCAATCCTCCTGGGCGACACGCCTGTTGATTTGTCGTGAAGTTGGGGTTATGTTCGTGTCCAGGCGGGTCGGGCAGTTCGTACGCGGGCCGTTGCATACCTTTTGGCCTTCGTTCACGAGCCTCTTCGGTCGTCAGGGTCGTCACGTCATTTCCAACACGTCGGAAAACGGAGGGGTCGCCATGCGCGTCGCGCGATCGTTGCGTCGTGGGTTCACATTGATCGAGCTCCTGGTCGTGATCGCGATCATCGCGGTCTTGATCGCGTTGTTGTTGCCGGCCGTCCAATCGGCTCGCGAGGCCGCTCGACGGGCTCAGTGCGTGAATAATCTGAAGCAGATCGGTCTGGCGTGCCACAACTACGCCGACATCAACGGAGTCTTCCCTTCGCAGGTGGGCGGCGTACCGACCTGGTTCGTCAATTCCGATTATCGGACGAGCTGGATGGTGCAGATCCTGCCGATGATGGAACAGACGAATTTGTTCAACGCCTATAATTTCGTGGCGGACCGGGCGGAGTATTCATTCAACAACACGACCGTGATGGCGACGCCGATCAGCGGCTTCGCGTGCCCGAGTTATGCCGGCCTCATCCTCCAGCAAGGCCAGTCGGACTGGAACGGTTATGCGGGGACCATCGGAGCCGCCATGAAACTGTGGTACATCGCCGGAACTTGCTACAAAGGCAACCTGGGCGACAACACAACCGGGCCGTTCCCCGGTTCGGGCAATGCCTACGGCGACTTGAATGGCTCGACCCCCACGGCGACAGGCATGTTCTGGCGGGCTCAGATGGTCGTCGCCTTCGCGGGCGTGACCGACGGCACCAGCAACACGATGCTCGCCGGTGAAGCGCTCCCCGACCGTTGCAACTGGAATGCCTGGTCCGAGAGCAACTCGTCGGTCGCGACGGTGTCGATCCCGATGAACCAGAAGGTCAACCTTAACCGCGCCAACCCCAGCTATTGCTATGGGTTCCGCAGCCGGCACCCCGGCGGAATGAACGTGGGGTTCGCCGACGGATCGGTGCGATATCTCAAAGAAACGGTCAGCCCCATCGTCTATCGGGCGATCTCGACCCGAGCGGGCGGCGAGGTCGTCAGCGCCGACTCTTATTGACGTCTGAATTCAGATCAATGCGGAATATAATGATGCACAGCATGCGATGTCGGAGGCGCTGGCTCGCCGCGGTTTCGATCGCGATCGCGATCGGCTGCGGCGAGGTCTCCAATCAACCAACCACCGAACCGGTTTCGGGGAAGGTCTCCTATAAAGGCCAACCGGTCACGAAGGGGACGGTCACGTTCCAGTCCGCCGACAACCGGATCGCCACCGGTCAAATCCAGCCCGACGGCACGTACTCGCTCGGCACCTTCGCCGAGAGAGACGGCGCGATCGCCGGTCGTCACAAGGTGATGATCATCGCCAACGACGGCGACACGAACTTGATGCCGGGCTCCTCGCCGGGTTACAAGCCGCCCAAAGACCTCGTCCCGCAGAAGTATCAGAAAACGGAGACCTCGGGACTCGAAGCGACGGTTGCCAAAGGAAAGAACGACATCCCGTTCGACTTGCAATAGTGAGGTAGGGTGCGTCGCGAAGACGCACCTTTTCCTTCCGCCACGGGATCTCGCGACGCCGGGGATTCGCCCGCACAGATTGATATCGGCTTCGTTTCGCTCGGGCGCTCGGTTCGTTTCGGGGACCGTTCCATCGGCTTCGATCGACCGCCCTGACCGGCCGCGACGGCTTCAACTCGGGACTCGTCAATGAACGAAACGAGTCGACGCCGGAAGCGATCGTCCGTGAGTCACGACGTGTATGGTTCACGACGCGTCGCGGCGAATCGGCGAGGGATCGCCGACGTTCGCGCCCCGGTGATCGAGCACGCCCCCTCCTTCGATACCATCGAGAAAGGTTCGTCGGTCGACCTTTGAAATGAGAGAGAATGGCGGGCGGCGTTAAAAAAGCAGGGCCGTCGAATAGCCAAAAACCTAGTCTGACCCCTGGCCCTCCGTGGTCCTCCGGAGAGTATAGCGGAGCGAGACGCCCTGGAAACTAGCTGCGTCCCTGTTTCACTCCCCGTCCCCGTTTCACTACCCACCGCGGCGGGCCGGGTCCGCCGCGGCGCGAGGTTAGGCGGCGTCCCCTGGCGGGAACTACCGATAATGAGGCGAGACACGCGACCGAGTCCACGACTCCGGCGAGCGAAGATCACCCATCGGGGATGCCGTCTAACGAGCGATCGTTCCGGCGTTATTCCGGCGGGCGATCTTCTGGAGGATCCACTCGCGAATGAGGTCTTCCCGCGAAACGCCTTTGGCTTGGGCCATTTGCTCGACCGCCTCGACTTCGCGCGATTCGAGAGGCACTTGGATTGCGGTGCGGCGCTCGAAAACGGGTTCGGCGACCTCTTTGAGTCCACCTTCAAAATCGGTCAGGTCATGGGCATCCCAGAACTCGGCCAATTCTTGGATGGAATCGGTCTTCGGCAGTTTCGACTTCTTCATCGGTCCTTCCATTTGAGGTAACGACGCTTCTCGCTCGCCGTCATCTCCCGCGCGGTCACCGGGTATCCGTTGCCGTCGGGAAATCGGATAACCACGCAAAAGAGGTAGCGACCCGCGGCGGTTTGTCCCAGGACATAGTATACCGGATTCTCCCCTTCGGATCTGGCCCGCTGAACCAGGGACTTGCCGAAACAAGCTTCCTCGACCTCCTCCGGCGTGATCCCATGCCGGGCGATGTGCTCGACTCGTTCCTGGGGCCAGATGATCTCGTCGATTCTCATGTCCGTAGTCTACACGACCGCAATCCAGTCCGTTGCAGCGCCGGGTTGGGCACCCGGTATCTCAATACACCTCGTCGTGCGTCCCGACCGTCTGTAACAGGATGACTTCCTCGCCTTCGTTTTGAGCGAATGAGAAGACGATGCGCAGATCGTACCCGGCGCTACAAGCCCACAGGCTTTCCAGGTCGCCTTTGAGCTTGTGTGTCCTCAAGCAGGGATGAAACGCATCCACCGCGAGTGGCGCTAACGCAGCCCTCAGACCCTCGGCGGCGTTCGGGCTCCGCTTCACGATCCGCCTTGCGGCCCGAAGGAACGCACTGGACCGGATGAGGATGCGTCTCACGAGAGGATCTCGTCCATCAAATCTTTGGGAGTCGTTGGGCGGCAACGGCCATTCGCGAACTCGCGTTGCGCCTCCCCCGCCTCGGCGACGACGCGCTTGCGGCCGAGTTCGGCCGTGCGACGGCGCACGATTTCCACCAGTGCCTCTTGGTCATCGACCGACAGTTGGTCAACCGCTTCCAACACATCCGCGAAGGATATCGAACGTTGCATGGCCGACCTCCCCAGAACTCGCCCCCG
>JAYUFP010000833.1:0-3444 GCA_043738665.1 Isosphaeraceae bacterium | reverse complement strand
CACGGGGCGAGTACGACCCGTGGCACCCTTTCCCCTCGAAGACAGCCGCTAACGACCACGGTTTTTGCTCAACTTATTGCTTCGCTGCGCCTTAGTCCGCGCGGGCCGGATGTGAGCGACGGCCCTTGGCGTGTCATCGCGCTCGATAATCCAACACGGCTCTGTCTCCGTCCAAAAGACGAAGGCTACATCGTGGAGCATCGGATCGATCACCTTGGTTCGGAGTCATTTCACCTCTGGGAGGACAATCAGCACGAAACCCACATGGTCTTCTTGGCCGAACCCGCGAAGGCCGAGGGCAAGGTGGTCGACCTCCTGACAACCCCAAACCTAGCCGAGTGGCTGATCGGGATCCTCAAGCGCGACAAGTCCCTTTTGACAATCCTCGACCGCGCCTCACCGGGCTGGAGGGGTCGGGTCGGCGAACTCCTCACCACCGCGAGCGACCGAGTCCACCAGTCGTTGGAGCGGGAACGGTTCTCACGCCTGGAGGCCGCGCTGGACGCACTCGCCGCCGACGAGGCGCGGCTCGACGACCTCGCGGAGTTGCCTCGATTCAAGGAACTTCTTGACGCAACGATCAGCCGCAAGGTTGAGTCAGCGCGAGAGCATATCAAGGCGACGGCCCTGGAGGAGACCCGTCGCTTTGTCGATCAGCAGAAACAGGAGCGCGATCAGGCGAAGGCGACGACCGAGAGCAAAAACAAGGCGTACCGTCGCGAGGAGAACAAGATCCTCGCCGAGGTGGCCGACGCCGAGCGCCTTCGCGAGGAGGCCCGGTTAAAAGTCGCGGCCGATGAATCGTCGATCCGTTCCGCGGCCGACTATCTGGTCGCGTCGCGGGAGCGGATCATCCGGGACTATTCGGCGTTCCACGAGTTGATCGAGAAGACTCGGGCGAACGGCGACGGCTTGTCCAATAGGCAACATACCACCATCGCGAAGGTCGTTGACGTCCCTTTTTCGACCATCGGCGACGTCGCGCCCGAAGGCTCGGCGATCGACGATCCAAACGTCTTCCTCCGCCAACGACTTGCGCCGTTGATGGCGTCCTGGGGGGCCGAGGCCACCCTCGAGCAGGCGAAGAGGCTTCACGCGGCCATGCTCGCGTGCCGGTGGATCGCCACGCCTTGCCCGTCGTGGGGCGTGGCTTACGCCGAGGCGATCGGGGCATGCGCCCGGTATCGAGTCGTGGCCGTCGAACCCATGTGGCTGGCTTTCTCCGACGCCTGGAGTGGGGAGTTGGGAGCTTTCTGGCGCGAAGCCGTCGAGCGGCGCCACGTCTTGCACCTGCTGATCTTCGCCGATGTCGACCGCGCCCTCGTGCAGTGCTGGGCGCGGCCCATGCTCGACATCGTTTCCGGTCTGCGTCCCACGCTGCCCTCGGGACTACCCTGGCCGGAGAATCTCCGTGTCATGGCCTGCCCATCACCTGATGAAGCCGCCCTTCCCGTACCCGATTGGGTCGTGGCGCATTGGGCGGGGATCAAGGCCGGGACCGGTCGCCCCGGTGGGACGATCGTCCCCGGGCACGTCCCCTTCGCGGCGTGGTCCGGGTGGGTCATGACTCCAGACAACGAATCGCGCCCGTCGTTCGGACTCGGCGTGGCGGCACGGGCAGCCGCGATTGAGCGATCAGCGCTGGTCCGGACCTTGCACCAACTTGACCCGAACGGTGACCCCGAGGATGCCGAAAAGGTTGCTCGCGAGGTCCGTGAGGACGACGCACGCTCGGTCTTCACGAAAGAGGGCCGGGCATGATCGATGTCGAGATCGCGGATCGGCCCTCGGACCTTCTGCTCGCCTGGCTCTCCGCGCGAGGCAAGGTCTCGCAAAACATACTGGATCGCGGCTGCCGAGTGATCGCTGAGAACTTCAACTCGTGGGTGGTGGGAGACCGGTCGCCGACCCATCGGCTCGTCGCGCCTCTGCGGCGAATCGGCCACGTTGAGCAGATCGGGGGCGGATTGGTCGTGGTGCCGCCGACACTCTGCTGGACGTCCCGGCCAGATCGGGGCGTGTTCGTCGGGGCGCGGGATGAATCCCTTCGCGACGACCTGAAACGACTCCTCGGCCTTTCCTTTGTCACCTCACACTCCGATGCTTCGTGGCCCTCGACGTGGGGCTTTACGGGAGACCGCGAGACGGCAACGACGGCCGTGGCGGAACTCGGGATCGCCATGGTCGATGAGCCCGGAATGCGGCTGCTCGCGTCGCTCCCGACGTTGGAGGAAGCCATCGCGGCTTGGCCCGACGAGGTCCACCCTTCGGCCCTCTCGTGGGAGGTCGCCACGAACCCTTCGCATAGCCACTGGAGCCGTATGGACGGGGTGTTCGTGAAGGACGGTCTGATCCGTCGCACGGACGGCCGACCTCGCACCTGGATGATCGCGAGGGCCGGTTCTTGGCGGCTGATCGATTCGCCGGAGCGGCGGGCCGTGGCTTGGTGGGCCGAGTTAGCGCGACTGGGTCGACCCCGGATCGTCTTCAATCGCGGGACCGGGCGGCTCACGCTGCCGGCGCGCCTCCTGCCTCCGCCGGTCATGGTCGAGAGACCCTTGATCTGGGCCTCGGGCGAGCCGCCGCGGGGCGATTCGAAACGAGGATGGACCTATGAGGCGGTCGACCCCGAACGTGCTGGGGAAGTCGCGAGAATTCTTGGCCTGGAACTGGAGTACGAATCGTGAACGACCCGATCGGCGTGGCCCGCGAGCTGCGATCGCTCTACGGCAAGTACCTGGAAAGCGCCCATCCGCTCCGTCACGAGGGGCTGGCGAAGGAGAGGGCCGCGCTGCTCGGCCGCGAGGGGGCCTTGCACCGCGACCCCTTGATCGAGCCCGTGTCGCGCCATAAGGAGGCCGGAACGCTCGAACAGGCGTGCATGGATCTCGGGCTCTCGCCCGAGTTCGCCGAGTTCGCCGCGTGCGGCTCGTTCGCCCCGAACCGCAATCTCTACACCCACCAGAGGGACGCCTTGGAGGAAGTTTGCGTCAAGAAACGGTCGATGGTCGTCACCACGGGCACGGGGTCGGGCAAGACGGAGTGCTTCCTCCTGCCAGTCATTGAAGCCCTCGTGCGAGAATCCGACAGCTGGCGAGGCCCCGATCGCCCGAAGGCCGTCCGCGCTTTGATCCTCTACCCCCTCAACGCGCTGGTCGAGGACCAGATGAGCCGGTTGCGTCTTTCGCTCGACGGCCCGGAGGCTCGGAAGTGGCTGGCGGCGAACCGCAAAAACCACTTTACGTTCGGCCGATACAATGGCCGCACGCCCGTCTCGGGGCGACGATCTCCTGAGAAAAAGCGCCTCTTGAACGAGGAACGGTCGAAGCTTCAGAAGCGGGCGAGGTCTTTGGCCAGGCTTGACGACAAGGCTCGACAGCAGTTCCCCAGCATCGACGCCGATTCGGGCGAGCGTTGGGACCGCTGGACGATTCAAGACAATCC
>JAYUFP010000832.1:0-10390 GCA_043738665.1 Isosphaeraceae bacterium | reverse complement strand
CTGATAGGTTTTCGGGCCTTCTCAAGGGGGTCGAGGTGGAAGGTGCGCCTGGAGCGTTTGAAAGCGGGAGCGAGCTCCGGCACTCCAAGGAATCGAAGTTCGGGAGATCCTCGCCCGGCGCGGTCGATCCGCTTCCGCCGCGTTCATCCCCCGGAATCCGTTGGCGCGCCCTCCGGAGTCAGCCGGTTTTTCCATACATGCATCATGGCGGAGAGTTTCGGGACTTTCGCGTGCAAACGGATTCCGGCGTTATTCGCTCCAGGCTTCGTGTGGCGGGGCTTGAGTCCGAGCGAGCGGTCCTCGCAGAAGGCTGGGCGCTGGGTCTCTCGACCATGCCCTCTTCGATCGCGCAGACGGACCGGGACGGCCGCCCCGCGCCCGGCACGGTGGTTTTCCATACCGGCACCACGGTGAAAAGCCGCAGAGGTCCCAGGGTCTTTGGAAATCCGGTGTTTTTTCACTTGCTATTCACGGAAAACCTTCCAAAGCTTAGAGAGTGAGCGTTTTCGACCTGAGATGCCAAGGGAAGGTGATTTAGCGCCCATACCGGGAAATATGTCCTAATTTCTCGCCTCGTATGGTGTAAGACCTCCCCTTCCTCTCATTCCGAACGCCCACAGTTCTGCGGAAGGTTCTCTCCCTCCTCAAGTGTTTCATTTTTCCCAGGTCAACGGAGGTACGGGTCATGAGAAGAAAGCAGCAAGGGTTCACCCTCATCGAGTTGCTGGTGGTCATCGCAATCATCGCCGTCTTGATTGCCTTGCTTTTGCCGGCGGTTCAATCGGCCAGAGAGGCCGCCCGCCGCGCTCAGTGCCTGAACAACCTGAAGCAACTGGGTCTGGCTGTTCATAACTACATTTCCTCGAACAACGTCCTCCCGCTCCAGTCGATGTACCCAGCCAGCGCTGACGTCAGCTGGGGTTGGAGCTACGGGTGGCCCCTCGCCCTCCTCGGTGGGCTCGAACAGCAAACGATGTTCAATGCGTTGAACTTCAACACCGGATTCTTCGGAAATTCACCCACTCCGAATTTCGCCTCGCTGGGCAACACCACCGTCGGCTACATGCAGTTGGCCGCGCTGGTTTGTCCTTCGGACGGAACTCGTCAGCGCCCGGGTGCCCCGTACGGCATGACGAATTACGTGGGCAACATGGGTGGGCCCGGTGTGATCAGTTGGATGACCGGAACGATCGTGCCCAACGGCGCGTTCATTTCGGGCTGGGGTGATTCCCAGAACTTCGGACCCGTCGGGATCGAACAGATCCGAGACGGCACGTCGAACACCGCCCTCTTCAGCGAACGGCTCGTCGGGATCAGCGGCGGCCCAAAGATCCGCCTCGATTCCGTCGATGCCAAGCGGGCGATTTTCAATGTCTCCGGCGGGGTCGGCGGCGCTAAGACCGGTCAGGCCGGGGCTCTTGCGTTTATCGGCGCCTGCAAGTCACTGCCCGGCAGCACGTTGTCCAGCGGGTCGGACAAGAACGGGACTTACTGGATGGCGTCGTACCCCTGGCACGTTGCCATCAACGGCTACACTCACTTCGGCTCGCCGAACTCGGTTTCCTGCCAGAACCCGTCGACCGAGTACTTCGGAAGCTGGCTCTCGTTCGTAGGCCCGTCGCACTCGGCGCCGCCGTCCAGCAACCACTCCGGCGGAGTCAACACGGCAATGGCCGACGGCTCCGTCAAGTTCATCAAGGACACGACAAACCCGCAAGTTTTTTGGAGCGTCGGCACCAGGAACGGCGGCGAAGTGATTAGCGCCGACGCGTACTGATCCCTGATAAACGCTTCAGGTTAAAATCCTGCATCACCCCGTTGAGAACTCTCCTTGCGAGAGTTCTCAACGGCCCTCACGCCTCCTCGAAGGACGTCGGCGGGCCAAACCTGCTCTGTCCAGACTGTGCCTAACCACGGTCCGGTCGTCGTCGCACAATGTTTCGGACTTGCACTCGTCCGATTTCAGCACGAGTTCCTGCTTTACAAAAAAACGCGGCGCGGCTGCGACTCGCCGCAAGCTCCAAGGAGTTTCGACGTCCATGAAACGATCAGGAATCTGGGTCTCCACCGCATTCTTGGCCTCTCTGGTTGCAGGCTGCGGAGGGAGCGTGGAAGAAGGGATGCCGAAGGACGCCGCCACGGCCAACCCTCAGCCCGCAGGCTTCACGAAGCTGATGGAGCAGCAGGGAAAAGATATGACGAACCAGAAGAAGAAACCCGCAGCGACGCCGAAGCCCGCGGATGAAGCACCGAAGAAGTGACCCACCACGCTTGACGAGGTTATGAGTTCCGAGGAGTCGCGTCACGATGACTCCCGCCGAGGAGAAAGCCGGTATCCGGCTCTTCAAAATCACAAGCGGACTCGGTTCCTCCCGACCAAGGATTCGTTGGTGGTGGATCGGGACGGCCTTTGCCCTGCTCCTCGCGGGGGCCGTCCCGATTCTCGGGCGCGTGGGGATTGGTTTGGACCCGGACCGAGTTTGGGAGCGAGGCCAAGCCTCGTATCAGTCGAATCGTCTCGATGCCGCGGAGGGCGCAGTTAACGCTCTGGCGAAGCTACGGCGCGCGACCGTGAAGGATTCGATTCTTCGCGCGGAAGTTGACATGGCCCGAGGCCGAATCGACCCGGCGCTGGCCGCTCTGGCCATGGTGCCGGACTCTCATCGCGAAGCACCCCAGGCCCGGTTCCTCTCCGGCAAGCTTGAATTCAGGCGGGATCGCGCCCGCGAAGCCGAGGCGCACTGGAAACGTGCCGTCAAACTCGATCCGACCCGGATCGACTCGCGCCGCTCCCTTTCTTACCTCTACGCCTTGCAGTTGCGGAAGAGGGAATTTAACGAACAATTCCAGGAAATCGCGGCGCGACAGCCGGTGACGTTCGCTCACGCCTTCTTCTGGTCACAAATCAATTGCGGCATCTACGACCCCTTGGAAGCTTCCATCAAACTAAGACGCTTTCTTGACGCCGATCCGGAAGACCGTCAATCGCGGTTCGCCTTGTTCGAGGTTTGTCTTAAACTGGAAAAGGTCGAGGACTCCCAACGACTGCTCGCCAACCTTCCCGATTGCAATGGCGATGTCCTTGCCGGCCGTGCCCGAGTCGCGCTCTTAAAGGGGGATGCGGCTAAGTTAGCTTCGTTGCTGGCCGGTGCGAAGGACGACAAACCCGAGATCGCAAGGATTTCGGGTCGGCTCGCCCTGCTGAACGGGGATGGGGACGCCGCGATACATGCCTTCCGAAATGCCCTTGCGGCCGATCCCGACGATAGCGATACGCTCCAAGGTCTCGCCAAAGCGCTTCGACTCGTCGGTGACGATGCCGGCGCCGGGATTTATCTCGAGAAAGTGAGAGTCCGGAGCCAACTCTGGGAGCTCGTTCAAAGGGCCTCCCAAGGGAATGCGCCCGCGAATCTGGGCCTGCTTCGTAGCCTGGGAAAGGCTTGCGAAGCCGCGAACCGACCCGCCGAGGCACGCGCCTGGTACTCGCTGGTGATCGCAAGCGATCCCCTGGACTCCGAAGCACAGCAATCGCTCTTCAGGCTCTCGACTCCAAAGCAATCACTGATCCGAATTCGTCCAGCGGCTTACCAGGTCAACCACGATCCGACGACTGAAGGACCGATTGATGGCTGAGTCCGAAACGAGATCACCGCGCGAGGGAGACGTGGCGATGAATCCCCTTGACGAACTAGCGGCGAGCGCCGGGACCGAGCATCCCCGATTTTTGCGATGGATGATCTTCGCCGCGATCGCCGGCTTGGCCGCGGGGGTCACCTCGTGGGGGATCGGAGATGCGTTCTTGAATACGTTCAAGACACCGCTTTCGGCGGTGCAAATCGGTCCCATCACATTGATGCAGGCCACAACTCCCTCCACGAACGCGACCAATGCGAAGAACGCCACCCTCACCTTCGTCATCCTGGGAACCATTCTCGGGCTGTTTCTGGGGGCGGCAGGCGGGATCCTCCGCGCCGCGCCATTGCGGGCGGTGTTGGCCGGCTTCGCGGGAATCATTCTTGGGGGCCTCTCCGCAGGACTTGCCTCCTGGCCGCTGCTCGGGATCTACTACCGACAGCATGTGCCGGACCCCAACGACTTGCTTTTTCCGCTCCTCGTGCTCGGTGGCATCTGGTCGGTCATCGGCGCAGCCGGCGGACTCGCATTTTGCCTGGGTGGCGGCGGCTCCCGGCATCTGCTCAACGCCGCGTCGAGTGCGTTCCTTGGTGTCTTGCTCGCGACCGTCGTCTACGAGGTGATCGGCATCACCGTGTTTCCCGACTCGCACCCGACTGATCCCTTGACGCTTTCGAGT
The DNA here is from genome assembly GCA_043738665.1 of Isosphaeraceae bacterium. GTDB lineage: Bacteria > Planctomycetota > Planctomycetia > Isosphaerales > Isosphaeraceae > JAYUFP01. The sequence goes on along the minus strand of JAYUFP010000832.1, from coordinate 6,078 downwards.
CCACTCAGAATGCTGGCTAGGGTGCTCGTCTGCACTTCCGCCGCGGTCGGCGCGGCCATGGCTTCCTACCCCGTGCGTGGAGCGCGGCTGAAGCCTGATGCGACGAGTGCGGAACTCGCTTGAAATAGAGACGAAAGCGTTCGTGTCGCAGACGAGGCAGGGTTGGCCGTGGTGGAATGGTTGGATCTCGCCGCGATCAACCTCGGCCGAGCATTCTGCCCTGACGATACCTGTCTGCGGCAGTACCTCATTTCTGTCGCGGATTACAAGCATGCCGCAGGTCGCCGGGGCATTCCGAACTCTTCGTTCCCGAAAATTCGCGGTCATTGGCTTGCCGCCGATTTTCATCGGGCTTCTCGGATATATGATCTGGCCCCGACCCGACTCCGCGAGACTTCTGCAGCTCGCTTGGATGGAATGTGAGGCGGCCCGTTTCGATCGCGCGCAATCTCTGCTCGACCGCCGAGCCAAACTCTCCTCGGCGACCGCTCTGGACTGGTTGCTGAGGTCGCGGATCGCGAAAGGTCGCGGAAAGGTGGAGCAGGCGCTGGAAGCGCTACGGCAAGTATCCGACGACGACCCTCTGGCGGGCGAGGTCAACCTGCAGATCGGCCGGATCGAGCTCGACCGCGATCGTGCCAGGGTGGCCGAGGACGCGATGCTGCACGCCCTGAGCCTCGACCCGGCGCGGACAATGGCGCACCGTGAGCTTGCCTATGTTTACGCCATCCAACATCGGCGTACCGACTGCAGCGCCCAGTTTCGCGCCCTCAACATGCGGCTTCCCGTCGACGCCAAGCTCGCGTTCGTCTGGACTCAGAATGACTGCTCATTATGGGACCCGAAGGAAACCCGCGATCGCCTTGAGCGGTTCGTGGAGGCCGACCCGAACGACCGGAGGTCGCGTCTCGCACTCGCAGAGAGCCTTCTGGCGCTCCATCTGCCGGACGAAGCGGAGGACGTCCTGAGTCCCTTATCGACGGCCGATCCAGAGACCGTGGCTCTCCGCTCGCGTTCGGCCCTGGATCGGAACGACTTCGACTCCGCTACAACGTTGGCGGAACGAGCCTCCCTGGGTCACCCTGCCCTCAGTACTATCCGAGGACGACTGGCGATGTCTCGCCAGGACTTCGGCGAGGCGGCCCGTCTTTTCCGCGAAGCCATTCGTGCCGACCCCGACGACCGTCACGCGATACAAGGGCTCTCGAGGGCCCTTCAGGCGATGGGAGATGCGGCAGGAGCGGCCCCGTTGCTCGAAACCGTAAGGAAGCGGGATCGGCTCCGAAGCTTGGTGATCGATTCGAAAACAAACCTCGGAAAAGACCCGAAGGTCTTTCTCAAGCTGGCCCGCGCCACGGAAGACACGGGAGCTTTAATTCAGGCGATTGCATGGTACCGGCTGGCCATTACGCTCGACCCCCTCGATTCCGAGGCCCAGCGAGGTCTTTCCCGGGTGAGCTTGATTGCAGATGACGAGTGAGCGTTTTCGGAAGCCCTGACGATTTGAAAACACGGGATGCCAAGGCTCCCGCCGAGCCGCGTAACAGCTAGGCTCGGCCTGAGACTCGCCCTCACGAAGACTCATTTCATCGCGTCTCTCAAGGTGTTCCCGAAGGAAGACCTCGATGGACTCCGGGCGGCTTGATTCGACGTTTCAGAGCACTCCCGAGCATCCGATGGTCGAGAGGTCCGTTCGCTTCACTCTCGATCCCATTAACGAACCGTTCGGATGCGGCCACGGCTTCCTTCGTCGAGAGGATACCGTTGTGGTCGGCGTCGGCGGAGATCAAGATTCTCATGGCCATACCGTCGATCACCGAATCAGCGACGATGTCGGGAGAAACCTCGCTTCCGGAATTCTGGGCGTTAGGCGCCGCGATCGGCCGACTCACCATCACTCCCGAATACCCGGTGGCCACCGCGATCCCCGCGAAATTGAACAAAAGAGCCAGCACGGTCAACACCATGGGGCTCTCCTTGAACGTCTTCCGGCAACTGATGAAGGCTAAAGTCAATGCGATCGAAAGGGCGAGTGCGATAAGCAGTCCCCCGATCCACTCTCCGGGGGACCGGTCCAGCAGGACATCAACGGCCGATTGAACGTTCCGACCCATGCGATGGACTCCGGAAAAGGACGTCGAGCCGAGATCCAGTGCGGCGCGATTGTCTCACGTCCACATGGAATTCCACCACGAATTCACTCAATCCCGGTGGATTCTGATGTAATGATCGGTGAAGCGACTGTGAGGGAACGAGGTCTTGCGACTGACCGGCATGTGACACGAAACGCAATCACTTTTGGGATTCACAGGGCAAGCTTTTCTCGTCCGATTTCCGGACGCGACGGCACCCGTCACGAGCCCTGGGGACTTGGAGTCTTCACTGTGACACGAGAGGCACTTCACGTCGTGGACGGCGGCGTCGGTCGACGCGTTGTGGTGGGGTTCGTGGCAGGTCACGCAACTCAAGCCTTCGCCACTCTCTGTGTAGCAACGGCTCCACTTCAGGGTGTCGCCTTGAAAGCGCACCGAGTCCGGGTTGTCCCGCCTCGGAGGATTTCCCCGGGAGGAGTGGCACTGGCCGCAGAGATCGATCGAGGCGGCGGCCGACATTTTCTTCAAACCCGCCCCGATCCCCAGATCCGGCAGTCCCCCTTCCACCGCCGCCTTATGATGTCCTCCCGGGCCGTGACACTTCTCGCAGCCGATCGACCTGTCCTTGGCCGTCGGGCCGGTCTGCTCGCGGGCGGAGCGGGCGTCCGTGGTATGACATTCCAGGCAACGCCGTGTCAGGTCTTGCGTGAGGATACGCCCTTGGTAGTCAGCGACGTTTTCGGGATGCCGGGGGTGGCTCATCGTCACGTCCCAGCAGGAGACCGCGGGGTAGTGCGAGAGCCTCAGTTCTCGGTCGTGACCCTGCGTATCGCGACCGATGAGAGAGAGACCCCGATCGCCGGAGCCGAAGGCGTACGCGACGATCGATCGGTAAAGCCCGCGGTCGATCCGCGACTCGAAGACGAGCCCGTCCTTGTCGCGTCGAAGCGTGTGCGCAACACGCGACGGTTCGGCCGGGTCCGGGAAATCAACCGGAGCCGGCGCAAGCGTCGGGCTTTCGAGTGCGAGATCCTTGGCGTGGAGGAACGTCGAGGCATGACGGCTCGCCGCCAGTGCCTGTGTCTGGTCGCGATGGCAACCCGCTCACGAGGCCGCTCCGACATACGGAGCCGGTTCCGGCTCCGCCGGATTTGCGATCCGGTATTCGGCCGCGCGAACGTGATGGGCTGCCGACATGTCGCCGGCCTGGATCGCCGCTCGGGCGTGGAGCCAATCCCCTTCGAGGTCCCGGCCAGGCGATAGCCCGACGCTGTCGAGTGTCGCTCGTGCCTCGACATGTTTTCCCGCCCTCAACCAGACTCGGGCGAGCTTCTTGGCGATCACGACCCGAGTGTCGATCTTGTCGTCTGGAGCCGCTTGATCGAAGGACTCCAGAGCGCGTTGATAGGCCGGGACGGCGCTCGCGGGATCGTTCAATTCGGCTTTCAGGTCGCCGAGCCAAACGTTGGCGCAGACCTTCGATTCGGGCCGCCTAGCCAATCGTTCGCTGAGTTCCGCCGCGGCTTCCAGGAAACCCGCGCGGCGGTCAGCCTTGATAAGGGCTTCGAGGATCTCGGGATGATCGGGGTCACCCGTGATGCCGAGTTGCCAGGTCCTGATCGCCAGATTGACGTCACCCATCCTCTCGATGAGGCGTCCGATGAGCAGGTGATCTTCCGGTTCGCGGTCGTCGGCTTTCACTCGGCTGTACAACGTTTGAACGAGTTCGTCTCGCCCGAGTCGGGCCGTCGAGCGGGCGAGCAATCGGAGTGCGGCGATATCATTCGGGTCCGCGAGGAGACACTTGCGGGCGATACGGTCGGCGGTCGTCCAATCGCCCTGTTTGTACGCGGCCAAACCCTGGTCCAGGTCGCCCAAGGGTCTTAGCCACATCCGTGCCGCAACGGCGAACCCCGCGAGAGTCGCGGCGAAAATGAGTCCGATCAGCCAGATGACGATCTTGCCGCGAGTTCGACGTTCCGAGACTCGTGGCAACGATATCATCGACTCGTGTCCTGCCTTGTCAAGGATTCAGTCGCATGACGCGCCATCGAGTCCGCGTGGTAACTCGATCGGACGAACGGCCCGCTCGCGACCTCGACGAATCCCATAAGTCGCGCCAGTCGGCCGAGTTCGTCAAACTCTTCGGGAGGCAAGTAACGCAGGACCGGCAGGTGCCGCGTTGAGGGTTGCAGGTACTGGCCGAGTGTCAAGAAATCGCAGCCGACGGCGCGGAGGTCGGATAGCGTTTCGAGGACCTCCTCGGTTGTCTCACCGAGACCGAGCATCAGGCCGCTCTTCGCGCGGATTTCCGGTCGCAGTCGTTTGGAAATCGCCAGCACGTTCAGGCTGAGCTCGTACTGGCTCTTGCGTCGCACATGCTGTTGAAGTCTCGCGACGGTTTCAAGGTTGTGATTGAAAACCTCCGGGGACGCTGAGAGAACTGTCTCAATGTCGTCCGCCGAACCCTCGAAATCCGGCGTGAGAACCTCGATCGTGGCCCCGGTCCGCTCGCGGACGGCCAGAATACAGCGCCTGAAGTGTTCGGCACCCCCGTCGGGAAGGTCGTCACGGGTCACCGAGGTGATCACGACGTGTTTGAGACCGAGCCGGGCGCATGCTTCGGCCAGGCGCTCCGGCTCGTCGATCGCGACGGCTTCCGGGTGCCCACGTTTGACGGCGCAGAATCCGCAAGGGCGTGTGCATGTGTCGCCCAGAATCATGAAGGTGGCCGTTTTACGGGTCCAGCATTCCGAACGGTTCGGGCACTTGCCGCTCTCGCAGATGGTCTCCAGGCCGAGTTCGCCGATCAGGTCCTTGGTGAAGTAGGTGCCACCCGCGGCCGGGATCGGGCGCTTCAACCAGGGGGGCAATCGGCGTCGAGGCGGCTCGGCCGTCAAGGTCCTAAGTTCCGTCTCCCCGGAAGCGATCACGGGCAAGTCGGCAAAGCCGGGCCGGTCATCCCGGAGACTGGGTGTAGACATGGGCGAAGGCCTTCCGGCGGATCAGTGGGTGTTGAGTGAACAGATGATGGCGTTCGAGCTTGAAGACCCGTTCAAGTTGCCGGACGAGGGATTCCTTAACCTTGGGCATCGGCGTCGGACGCTGTCGGCGCGCTTCCATCGAGGTCTGCCTGAGGGGAAAAAGCCCGATCCCCGGCTCGTCGAGGAGCCACTCAAACGGCTCTAGATACGGGCCGACGTTGAGCGTCAAGCCGTGGTAAGCGACCCATCGGTTCACCGCCACGCCGACCGTTGCCACTCTTGCGTTGCCGAGAAAGACGCCGGCAAGGTCGGAACGCGTCGTCCCCTTCACGTCGAACTCGTCGAGGACGCCGAGAACGGCGGAATGGAGCCCTTCGAGGTATCGACTGAGGTCGAGCCCGAGCGTTTCGAGCGACACCGCGAAGTAGGCGGAGAGTTGGCCGGGCAGGTGCAAGATGCAGCCGCCGCCGCGGTTGACCCAGTGGACCTGGACTCCTAACGAACTGAGGCGCCGATCATCGACGGCGATGTGGCTTCGGCTGCCCGTGCGGCCGACACTCAGCGTCGGGGGGTGTTCGCAGAGGATCAGCGAAGCGCCGCCCCCCTCTCCCAGGTCATAAACCAGGCGGCGTTGGAGGGTTTGGACGTCGAGAAAGTCGACGAGACCGAGCATGTAGATTTCGAGAGAAGGGGGTTCGGAAGTCGGCGACATCGCGAATCCATCCCCTCGTCAACTCGGTTCCCATGGTCGTCAAAATGACGAAGTCGAGGCATCCCAACGACACGATTTTACCCGACGCAACGCGATCCTCACAAGCCAAACCGTCGTCTTTGTGACGCCGCGTCAACATCAAGGGGGTCGGGGGTCCGCCAACGGATTCCGGCGGATGAACGCGGCGGATGCGGATCGACCGCGCCGGACGAAGGTCCCCCGACCTTCGATTCCTTGGTGTGCCGGAGCTCGCCCCGCTTTCAAACGCTCCAGGCGCACCGTCCACCTC
>JAYUFP010000831.1:0-3456 GCA_043738665.1 Isosphaeraceae bacterium | reverse complement strand
ACCGAGGAGAGGGTCGAGTCGCAGGTGACTGATGTCCGATGTCCGATGGCCGATGGCCGATGGTCAATGTCCGATGGCCGATGTCCGATGGTCAATGGCCGATGGCCGATGGTCAATGGCCGATGGTCAATGGCCGATGGTCAATGGCCGATGGCCGGTGGCCGATGGCCGATGAATTCGATCACAATTGGTCATCGGCCATCGGCCATCGGTCATCCCCGGCTGTTCAGCTTCCCACGAACTGGGCGTAAAGTGTTCGGGCCTTGGCGATATCGTTGGTCCCCTTGATGATCGCGCGACCGTCCGGGAACACCGTGAACTCGTGCCCCTCAGTGTTGAATCGGAGCATGAATGTATTGTGGCGGACGTCCCCGAGCGGGGCCAGGCGTGAGGCCATCTCTGGGAAATTCAGAGGCTCGGACCTCCGCGTCGCGACCTGGACGGCGTTTCGACCGCAGAGCGTCGTCGTGTGCGAACCGAGGGCTCCGTCCAGCCATTCAAACTTGCGGTGCTTGCAACAAGGACAGTCGGCGATCTCCAACAGTCGGGCGACCTTGAGCCGGCGGAACGTCCAGTCCCAGAGGTCGACCATGATCAGTTCCTTATTTAACGCGTCGAACGCGCCGCTGAGGATCTTGACCGCCTCGACGGCCTCGAAAGAAGCGATCACCGCGACGGCAGGGCCGAGCACGCCCGCCGTCTCGCAGGTCGGCGTCATTCCCGGCGGAGGACTCGTCTCGATCACGCACCGAATGCAAGGCGTTTTGCCGGGGATGATGGTCATCGTTTGACCCTCGCTGCCGATCACGCCGCCGAAGATCCAGGGCTTGCCCAGCTTGACCGCCGCGTCGTTGATCAGGTAGCGGGTCTCGAAATTGTCGGTGCCGTCGAGGATCAGGTCGGCGTCGGAAACGAGGTCGAGGATATTCGTGTGGTCGATGTCGGTGACGACCGGCTCGATGGTGATCTCGCTGTTGATCACGCGAAGCTTCCTTGCGGCGGCTTCGGCTTTGGGGAGGTTGTCCGCGACGTCCTGCTCGTCGAAGAGGATCTGGCGCTGAAGGTTATGCGTCTCGATGAAGTCTCGGTCGACGATCCGGACGTGGCCGACGCCGGCGCGGACGAGGTGGTTCGCCAGCACGGTGCCGAGCGCCCCGCAACCGCAGATCGTCACGCGGCTGGACATCAGCTTGCGCTGACCGGCCTCTCCGAGATTCGGGAACCGGATCTGCCGGCTGTAACGGTCGAGCGCGGGGTCGAGGGCGGGGGCGGGGGCGGCGGACATGATCGCGAGATTCCTATGACGGCGACGTTCAGGAGAGAAAGACGGTTCTCGATGCCATGATGCGACGCGAGTCAACCCCCGGCCACGGCCGGGATGATGCTCACCTCGTCGGTCTCGGCCACGGGCGTGGCGAGTTCGTCGAGGTAACGGATGTCCTCGTCATTCACGTAGACGTTGACGAAACGGCGGAGATCCGCGCCGTCGAAGATACGTTCGCGGAGCGCGGGATAGGATTCGCCGACGTTGCCGAGAACTTCACCGACCGTGGTGCCGGCGGCGAGCACGGTATCGAGGCCCCCGGCGTGGGGGCGGAGCGGAGTCGGGATGCGGACCTTGGGCATGGGTTTCCCTTGTGACTTTCTGACATCGGAGAGAGTCGGGTCCGTTGAGCGGACCCGTATCGAGAAACCTTCGACACAATGCCGGTCGGCAGAACCGACCCTCAGAAGCGTCAGACCGCGGCGACCAACTCGCCTTCGCGGACGCCTACGCCGATCAGGGCCTCGAAAGCGGCCATGCTCGGCTTGATCACGACGGGCTTTTCGACTTTGCCGAAGAGGGCCTCTTGAGTCTTCAGCCCGTTGCCCGTGATGCAGAGCACGGTGCTGCCGTCGCGGTCGATCTTGCCTTGTTCGATCAATTTCTGTGCGACCGCCAGGGTCACTCCGCCGGCGGTTTCGGCCCAGATTCCTTCAGTCTCGGCGAGCAATTTCATGGCATCGACGATCGCGTCGTCATCGACATCCTCGCTCCAGCCGCCCGAATCTCGGATCAATTGCGAGGCGAAGTATCCGTCGGCGGGGTCGCCGATCGCGAGGCTCTTGGCGATCGTGTTCGGGTGCCTCACGGGCTTGATCTTGAGGGCGTCGGTCTTCACCGAGCACGAGATCGGGTTGCAACCCGTGGCTTGAGCGCCGAACATCTTGGTGTTGACGGGGCCGTCGATAAGACCGAGCTTCGCCAGCTCGCCGAAGGCTTTATGAATCTTGCCGATCAAGCTGCCGCCGGCCATCGGGGCGATGACGTGATCGGGGAATCGCCAGCCAAGGTCTTCGGCGATCTCGAACCCCATCGACTTCGACCCCTCGGCGTAGAACGGCCGGAGGTTGACGTTCACGAAGCCCCAGCCGAACTTGAAGGCGATCTGCGAGCAAAGGCGGTTGACCTGGTCGTAGTTCCCCTCGACGGCGATCACCTTGGCGCCGTAGATGGTCGCGCCCAGGACCTTGCCCTGTTCGAGGTTGTCCGGGATCAACACATAGGCTTCCAGCCCCGCGGCGGCGGCGTTGGCCGCGACACTCCCGGCGAGGTTGCCCGTCGAGGCGCATCCGACCGTCTTGAAGCCGAGTTCCACGGCCTTCGAGAGCGCGACGGCGACCACGCGGTCCTTGAACGAAAGGGTGGGATGGTTGACCGCGTCGTTCTTGATGTACAGCTCGGAAACGCCGAGCGCCTTGGCGAGCCTGTCCGCGCGGATCAACGGGGTGCAGCCGACGTGAAGGCCGACGGTCGGTTCGCCATCGACGGGCAGGAGTTCACGATAGCGCCACATGTTCCTCGGGCGTGATTCGATCGCCTTGCGGTTGAAGGTGTTGGCGACGAGGTCGTAGTTGTAAGTGACCTCCAGGGGGCCGAAGTCGTCGGTGCAGAAGTTGAGGGCGGTCTTGGGGTAGACCTTGCCGCAGAGTCGACACTTCAAGCCGCTGACGAGTTCTCCAGACACCGGCGTTCCTCCCCTTGATGGATTCTGTATCATCGACTCGAAGCAGGTCCAGGCGGACTGACGAGCCGATGAGTGCGTGAACCGGAACCCGGATCGTTCCGGGAACCTGCATGCGCTTCAGAACCAGAGGGGTGGGAAAGATGGGCGTGGATAAGGAGGGGCCGGCGGGCAAAGGCTTTCGCCGATGCACCGGAGGCCATCTTATCTGTCCCATGAGCAATTCCGGCCGACCAGGCGTATCAAGGTCGTTGCCGTCATTGCTGGGCAGGAGTTAGCACCAGCATCCGCAGGATTGCGGACCGGTTGCTGTGGCGTCGTCGGGCCCGTCCCTCAGCCACTCTGGATAAGATGCGCACCAAATTGTGATGCTTGAGGGTACAACCCGGAGTGGCCGCTCGTCAAGCAGAAATACGATTTTGTACAAACCGAAAAAAGGTGTCAGGAACCG
>JAYUFP010000830.1:0-3459 GCA_043738665.1 Isosphaeraceae bacterium | reverse complement strand
AGGGCGGGCCGAAGGAATTCCTTCGGCCCGCCCTTTGTCGTTTCCGGAAGTCTCAGTCAAGGTTTCTGAACGACCTCGGTCACGACCTCTCCCACTTCCCGATCCGGGAGGTAGGGGGCGACGTCGGCGAAGGCGATGATGCCGACCAAGACCCCTCCCGCGTCGGCGACGAGGAGGCGACGGACCCCGTGGTCGCCGAACTTGACTTTGACCTCTTCGAGCGTCGTCGTCGGCGTCACGGTGACCACGCCTTTCGACATGATGTCGGAGACGGGTCGTGAGGCGATGTCCGGGTACTCGGCCAGAGAGAGCGCCACGTCGCGGTCAGTCAACACACCGACCGGCTGGCCGGCGTCGACCACGGGCACCGCGCCGCAATCGGCGTCGCGAAAGATCATCACGGCCTCGAGCACGCTACTGAAGGGCGAACACGTGCGAGGGCTGGTGGTCATGACATCGGCCGCGGTCAAGGGCCTTGGCCGGGGGTTGTTCGAGTCGATCGCGGTCGGCATCGTGTGAGATCCTTGGGGAAATAGGGAGAAATGGCCAATGACGGATGGCTAATGGCGGATTAGGAATTCGTCATCGTTCATCGTTCATGGGCCAAGTTCATCGTTCATGGGCCATCGTTCATCGGTCATCGGCCATCGGCCATCCGCCATTTTCCCCGCCTTCAATTGCAAACCGCAGGCCGGGCGGCATGGGGGTTGCGTCTGTGAGGGGATATTTTCGGGTCAGTCCGATCGACAAAGGAGTAGCGCAAAGTGGCTTCCCCTCGACGCAAATCGTCCGTGATGAGTCATCCCGTAGTCATCGCCTTCTTGATCATGGCTGTCGTCGGCGCGTTGTCGTTGGCGTCCGAAGTGCTCAAGCCGCTGGCGCTGGCGGTTCTGCTGGCGTTCGCTCTCACTCCGCTTGCCGAATTCATCCAGCGCAGGGGTCTCCCCCGTGTCCCGTCGGTCATTTTAACTGTTCTACTCGCTCTCGGGGCGCTTGGGGGGTTCGGCTACGTTGTCACGGGCCAGCTCGCGACGCTCGCGAGACGACTTCCCGAGTATCAATCGAACATCGAAAAGAAGTTGAAAGTCTTAAGACCGAATGAAGACTCCGCGTTCGCAAAGGCCAAGGGAGTCGCGAACGACGTGGCGAAGTCTCTGGACGAGTCGCCTGTCGAGTTTCGCCAGGCGAACAATGTCCGGATCATCGAGCAGCCCAACTACCGTGAACGGCTCCAGTCGGCGGTCGGACCCTATCTGGAATTCCTCGGCGTGGGTAGTTTCGTGCTCATTCTTGTCTTGTTCATGATGGTCAGCCGAGAAGACTTGCGGGACCGGATCGTGAGCCTTTTTGGGCACAGCAGGACCAGTCTGACGACTCGCACGATGGACGAGATGGGCCGGCGAATCAGTCGTTACCTGGCCACGTTCGCGATGGTGAATTCCGGGTTCGGCTTGGTGGTCGGGCTGGGGCTCTGGGCGATCGGGTTGAAGTACGCGGTTCTTTGGGGGTGCCTCGCGGCGATGCTGCGTTTCATCCCGTACGTGGGTTCCGCGGTGGCGTTTGCGTTGCCCATGATCTTCTCGGTGGGCTCGTCCGACGGGTGGCGGCAGCCTCTGGAAGTGGTTGCGCTTTTCGCGGTCGTCGAGACGGCCCTGAATAGTTTCCTTGAGCCGTTCATCTATGGCAAAACGACCGGCGTCTCGGCCTTGGGGCTCCTCGTGGCGGCCATGTTCTGGACGTGGCTGTGGGGCTTAATGGGGATCTTGCTTTCGACTCCGCTCACGGTCTGTCTGGCGGTCCTGGGCAAGTCGGTGCCGAGCCTGGGCGTCTTCGCGACGCTCCTCGGGGAGGAATCCGAGATCGAGCCCGATGTGCGGTTCTATCAGCGGCTCGTGGCATTGGACCGCGATGGTGCCGCGGAGATCATTGACGAGTCAATCAAGACCCGGCAAAGGGCCGAGGTCTACGACACGATCCTCGTCCCCGCGCTATCCAGAGCCGAGCGTGACGCGGCCGAGGGATACCTCGAAGATTCCGACCTCGCCTTCATCTGGCGGGTCATTGAGGAAACCGTGGACGACTTCGAAGGGTCGACGGAGATCACCCTGGAATCGAAGGCGGTCGAGAATGCCGTCGACCCGCATACCGCCGCGAAAAAGCCGCTGCTGGGCGTGGTGGCTACGGACCACGCCGACGCCGTGGTCTTGAAGATGCTCGCACAACTACTGGAACCGGCCGGTGTCACGCTCGAAATTCTTTCGGAAGAAACCTCGCCGCTGAAACTGGCCGAAATCGTGATGGAACGTTCGCCGTCGATCGTGATCGTGTCGCAGCTTCCGCCGCAGGGTTTGACCTCCGCACGGTATCAGGTGCGGAGGCTCCGCGCCCGGTTCGCCGAGCTGCCGATCGTGGTCGGTCGCTGGGGGACGTCCGACGCTTCCGAAGCGACGAACGGTCTCACGGCTTTAGGCGCTTCACAGGTTGTGACGAGCCTCGTCGATGCCCGCGATCAGATCTTGAGTCGGATTTCGGGAACGCCCCTACAACACGTCGCCCAAGAAAAGGTCGCCCCCCTGCCCGACCCGAAACGCGAAGCACTCGTCAAGGCGGGCACGGTTTGAGGACAGAGCGATTGAACCGCTCCCGACCTTGGAACCGAGAGAACTCGACAACCCATGCCAAGATCGGGTATCAAGGCTTTTGAGGGATCGTGAGGCAAGTGAACGTGTCACGGCGTCGCCCATAGTAACACCCCGGTATCGCGCTGATGACGACGCCGCTCACTTTCGAAGAGGATCTCGCGGTTCCACTCTGCGTGGACCTCGACGGCACCCTGATCGCGTCCGACCTGCTCTGGGAATCGTTCTGCGTGATGCTTCGGACGAGCCCGGGAAGCCTCATCCTGGTGCCGCTCTGGTTGTTGAAAGGCCGCGCGGCATTGAAGTGGGAGATCGCCAGTCGCGGCGAGATCGACCCCGCCGCCCTCCCTTATCGCGAGGACGTCCTGGCGCTGATCGCCTCGGAACGCGAGTCGGGCCGGAAGATCGTGCTGGCGACCGCCGCCGACGGCACCCTCGCCAGGGCGGTGGCCGCGCACCTCGGCGTTTTCGACGACATCATCGCCAGCGACGGCATTCGGAATCTCAAAGGCTCCGCCAAGCGAGACGCCCTCGAAGAGCGTTATGGGTCGAAAAAATTCGACTATGTGGGGGACTCGGCGGCCGACCTCGCGGTCTGGAAGTCGGCGCGACGGGCGTTCGTGGTCCCGACGCACGCGAACGTCGTCCGCAAGGCGGCTCGCGACCGCGAGATGCTTCACGTCGGCAAGCCGCGCGGCGGACTCTCCCGCGGGCTTTTCAAGGCGCTCAGACCGCATCAGTGGGCCAAGAATATCTTGCTCCTCGTGCCGCTGGTGACTTCGCACAAACTGTTCGAATGGCCACTCCTCGTTTATGCCCT
>JAYUFP010000829.1:0-10425 GCA_043738665.1 Isosphaeraceae bacterium | reverse complement strand
TTATTGATACATTGGGCCCGACGACCAGCCTCGCGGGCCGATTGGACCGCCGGGAGCAACAGGGCGACAAGCACCCCGATGATGGCGATGACCACGAGGAGCTCGATCAGTGTGAAACCGGCCCTCAACCGACCGTTTCTCGAACTTCCGCGCATTTGTCAACCCTCACATTGCCGGGAGGATACTGAGAAAAATTCCACGTCCCTAGCTTTAAAATTAACCAATCTTCGGCAGGAACGCCATCCACACTCGCAACGAATTTTTACGGTTGTCGGAAGTCAAGGCCAAAGAGACCGATTCGGATAGGAGAGAGGGTCTTCTCGAAGGACCATCACGATGAACCGGCGACGCGAGAGCCTCGATGGTCGGTCCAAAACATGATCAGGACGGACACCGTTCACCGCAATTCCACGGACCAGTACGCATTATCTAGAAACGACTTCCAGCTCTTGTACCGGCGATTCGTAAGCTTGAGGCTCAGCATGGGGCTGGTCTTTGGCTGTTCGGGCTCCTTGATCAGGCGCATCCCGGCTTCCCAGGGGGTCCGTCCCCCCTTTCGGACATTGCACTTGAGGCAGGCGCAGACGATGTTCAACCAGCTCGCGCCTCCGCCACGACTCCTAGGCAGAATGTGGTCGAGACTGAGTTCGCTCGTGGGGAATCGCTTGCCGCAATACTGACAGCGGTTGCCGTCGCGGGCGAAGATGTTACGGCGGTTGAACTTGACCTTCTGCCGGGGGATGCGGTCATACGCCAGCAGGCGGATCACCCGGGGAACCTGGATCTCGAAGTGGACGGTCCGGACGAACTCGTCTTCGGGGCCTTTGAACCGCGCGCGGGCTTCAGAGACCTCGCGCCAGGATTCAAAGTTGAACGACGAATACCGACCCTCGTCCACCGTGACGACTTCCGCCAGGTTCTTGACCAAGAGGCAGAAGGCACGTCGGACGGGAATGACATGGACGGCCATGTAAAATTTATTGAGGACCAGGACGCTGGCGTCGAGGGCGTGACTTGCGCCAAGGCTCATGGGCGAGGCTCTCCTCCAGAAAGGAGTGGGAGTCAGGTCGAAGGCACGTCCCCATTCAACTCAGGGGACGCAAAGGGCGGAAATCTTTAGGGCGTCGTCGGAGACGAGTCGAAACCATCCGGCCGCAATCGCTGTCACCCGCCCAATCTCAACAGGCCCGCTTCACCCATTCACTTTACTAATTCGGAGAGTGCCTGGCGTACGGCGCGGCCGACTTCGGCCGTCGTCGCAGTTCCTCCGAGGTCAGGGGTTCTCGGTGTCCCTTCGGAAAGGACTTTGGCCACGGCCGCGCGAATCCGCGCCGCGGTCGTGTCCACTTTAAGATGATCCAGCATCATTGCCACCGACAAGATCGCCGCGACCGGGTTCGCGATCCCCTTGCCGGCGATGTCCGGGGCCGAGCCGTGAACCGGCTCGAACATGCTCGGGGCCGTCCGCAACGGGTTCAGGTTCCCCGATGCCGCCAGGCCCATTCCCCCCTGGAGGACGGCGCCCAAGTCGGTGATGATGTCTCCGAACATATTCGTGGTCGCGATCACGTCGAATTTCTCGGGGCTGACGACCATCCGCATGCAGCACGCATCGACGTGCTGATAGTCGCTTTTGATCTCCGGATAGTCACGAGAAACTTCGGTGAAGGCCCGCATCCAGAGATCGTGCGCATACGTCAGGACGTTCGTTTTCGCCACCATCGTGACCTGGCCGATCAGGCCTTTCGCCTTCTCCGCCTCGGTGAGGCCCCGGAACGGCCTTTCCTTGGCACGTGATCGTGCCAGATCGAACGCGAAGCGGAGGCAGCGCTCGACTCCGACGCGCGTATTGATCGAGGTCTGGATGGCGACTTCCTCAGACGTCCCTTTGCGGGTGAATCCGCCCGCTCCGACGTACAAATCCTCATTATTCTCACGAACCACGACGAAATCGATGTCCTGCGGACCCTTGTTCTTGATGGGGGTCTCGACGCCCGGGTAGAGGCGGACGGGGCGGAGGTTCACGTACTGGTGGAACTCGAACCGGAGGCGGAGCAAGATCCCCTTTTCAAGGACTCCGGGGGCGACCCCCGGATGACCTACCGCGCCCAGGAAGATGGCGTCGCAGCGGCTGAGGCCGGCGATCGCTTCCTCGGTGAGAACTTCGCCGGTCTTGAGGAACCGTTCACCGCCGAGGTCGAACGGGATGAGCTTGTAAGCAAAACCGTCTTTCGCGGCTGCCTCCGCGAGGACCGAAAGGCCCTCCTTGACGACCTCAGGCCCGATGCCGTCTCCCGCAATGACACCGATCGTGGGCAAAATCGCCTCCAACGGTCGCAAGGAATCAACAAAGGGCCACGCCGGAAGACTCGACACCAACGGTCGCAACGGCCTCTTCGTGTCACAAACGCATGATAACGGCCGTACTCATCTCGCACAAGCGTCGTAACTTCCGGCGGGTCTCCGGAGTATTGGGCCGAGGGAGAAAAGCGTTGACAATGACGTTGCGACGCTCATAATTCCTATACGAATGGGTTGGTGGAGTTCGCGCCCGGGACCGGGGTTCCAATCTTACCTCGTTCGTCTTCCGGCGTATCGACCTTACGAATCGACGTTTGATAAGCGGCGGACACAGGCACTTGGAGAGGCATCGACCCTCCCGAGATCTTGCCAGTTCATCTAGGGAGCCGACGATATGGCCACCTCGACCGAGAGCAATCCCCCGGTGAAGGATTCGAAGAGCCTCTCGTCGTTGGATGAACTCAACCTCGAAAAGTCGATCCTCCGTCGCGGCCTCGCGACCACCAACGAGATCGATATGTGTAAAGCCCACCGGGCCAAACTCGTGGCCAAGGGCGAAGAACCCAAGAGCATGCTGGAGATCATGGTCGATGCCCGTGTCCTCACGAAAAGCCAGACCGCCCGGCTCGTGAAGGAAGTCGGCGAGACGAGCAAGAATTTCTCGATCCCAGGCTATCAGATCATCGAGAAGCTCGGCAAAGGGTCGATGGGGATTGTCTTCAAAGCGAAACAGACGAGCGTCGACCGGATCGTCGCCGTGAAGATCCTGCTCGACGCCTTGGCGCAAAATAAGGAATTCATCAAGCGGTTCGACCGTGAAGCCAAGATCGCGGCCAAGCTCTCGCACAACAATATCGTCAACGCGATCGACGCCGGCGAAGTTTCCGGCCACCACTACTTCGTGATGGAGTACGTGGAAGGGGGCACGATCAAGGACGAGATCGATAAGGGAAAAGTCTTCGACGAGAAGACCGCCCTGAAGATTGTTCTAGCCGTCGCCGAAGCCCTCAAGCACGCCCACCAGCGCGGCCTGATCCACCGCGACATCAAGCCCGAGAACGTGATCCTCACCAAGGACGGCAACGTCAAGCTCGCCGACCTGGGCCTGGCTCGGCTCACGGCCGACGAGAAGTGGGCGATGTCCGAGGCCGGCATGGCGATCGGAACCCCGTATTATATCAGCCCCGAGCAGGTCCGCGGGCAGGTCGACGTCGACATCCGCGCCGACATCTACAGCCTTGGCGCGACGCTCTACCACATGGTCACCGGGCGCGTCCCCTACGATGGCGAGACGCCCACAGAGGTGATGAAGAAACACGTCGACAAGAACCTGATCCTCACCCCGCCCGACCACCTCAACACCAACCTCTCCAGCGGCCTGGGCATGGTCGTCGAGACGATGATGTCGAAGAACCGGGAGAACCGATACCGGAATCCTGATGACTTGATCCTCGACATCAAATGCCTCCAGGCCGGCGACAGCCCGATGATCGCCGGGCAAAAGCCCGAGACCCTCGCCACTCTGGCCGAAGGGGATGTCGACGAGAATCAGTCGCAGGGAGCCACCGAGGAGCAGCTCGTCGAGATGGCCGGATATGTTAACGGCCGAAGCGGCATCATCGCAGCCCTTGCGATGTTGCTGGCGCTATCGGTGGTGACGAACGTGGTGTACCTAGCGGCCCATTGAAGCCTCGGGTCGAATGTCGTGGAAAAAGCGCAATCGTCGAATGAGGATGTCGATCCTGATCCCGAAATGAGGGGTTGCTTCACCCTCGCCGGTTCCGTGCTGCTTTTCCCTGCGTCGATTCTTGCGTTCACCGTGCCGTGCGGCATCGTGACCGCGATTGACCCCACCCATGCCGACAAACGGGGATTGTACTTGTACTCCACTCTGGGCTTCGTGGTCGGAGCGGAGGTCTGCGCGACGGTTCTCTATTTCGGAGTGCGCGGTCTGACCCGATACCATCGAGGTCGGTAGGCGATTCGGATTTCGTCGCAAGTTAAAGCTACGTCTCTCGTACGTATTAGCGTGCTCGGTACGGAAACATGCTTGTCCCGTAGGGTCCGTGATTGCGGACCATCCGCGCAACGTCTCGGATCGAAAATGGTTCGTAATGGCAAGCCCTACTAACCAGAATCGCGAGCGAGGTGCATTGACCCGGCATCCTCGCTTGCGCTTCGGGTTAGTAGGAATCGCCTCACTTCCTCGTCGTACGCGATGCAACCGTGAAGCGCTCCAGGCCACGGACCCGCGGGCATGCTTACGAGTCGGTAAGCATGGCACCCGATACCGCCCCGGTCCCCTCATTTTCTCCGGCGATTGTCCACACGCCCTCGCGAAATCGAGCGGCCGGGGCTCAGTTCTTCGGCTCGACTCCCACGACCCCGCCGGCGTCTCGACTGACGAACTTGCGACAGAATCCATACTCGCCTTCGAGGGAGGATTCCGGCTCATGACCGTACCCCTTGAGAATCCTTACGAACCTCCGAACGCAGTGCCGCTCGAGAATCCGGAGAAACCTCCGGGCGTCGATCCCCCCCGGAAACGACGCTCCCGGCCCCTCTCCTGTCTCATCGCGTTCGGCACGTTCGCGGCCACTCTCGTGGCTTCGGCGATCGCGTTCTTTCTCGTCTGCTCTTACAACATGGGGCCTCGAAGCTTCATGGGCAATGAACGCGAAGCCATCGTGGCGGCGGTCCTGGTATGGCTCGTGGGCGGGTGTGTGATGTTCCTGCTGTTTCGAAAAAGAAAGTAAGCGGCGCGTCCTGAAGGACACGCTCTACGAATATTACGAATACGGCACGGGGGTCGGCGAACGACCGATCGAAGCCCTTGGCGGATCGTCTGGGTCGACACGTCTCGACGGGTTGTCGCATGGGCTACCGCGAAGGGAGGGTTTTATGCTTGCTTCCGACACGTCGCGATCGACGTCTCCGGCTCCCGTTCAATTCTTGCTGAAGTCGAACGAACGGAGAAATTCCTTGCCGAGCGGGTCTTTCACGAATTTAACGTGACACCCCGGGCAGAGGTCGAAACGGAACCCTTTGTGTTGCGGGGTCGTCAAATCGTCAGACGACAGCGACTCGTCGCGCTGGAGAATCTGGGAGACCGCTTCCATGGGATCATCGTCAAGATCGTCCTCCGTGATCTCATCCGGGTCAAATCCGGGAAAGGCCTCGATCTTGACCACGTAGCGCGGGTCGCCGGAGGCGGTCAGGTCTTTCCCGCAGAGATCACACGTGAAGTGGACCATCAGCGTCTCGTCCTTCGGTGATGTGCCGGTCAAATCGTCCGGTGGCGATCACTCGATCGATTCTACCCCGACGACTTGGAACACTCCAAGCCCTTCGCAGAGAATTCCACTAGATCGGAACGGGCGAAAAGCCGTCAAGGCGAAAACCAGAAACGAAAACGCGAAGAGCCCCGAGGCCCCCGCGACACGGACTTCAATCGGGTCGTAAATCAACACGACCCGATGCCCCCCGGCGCCCGTCTTGACCGCCAGGAACGTCTCCTTGTACGGAACCACGTCCGCACGAACTCCATCGACAAACGCCTTCCAGCCCGAGTCAAACGACTGTCGGACCACAGTGATATCATCGGGTTGAGACTCGATCACAAACTCAATCGAACCGTTGTCGATCTTGAGATTCTTGACGGGAGCCATCGACGTCGAGGTCACCAGGGCGAACGGCTCAAGGCGGACGACCCAGACGTCTCCGATGCGCTCGACGCGTTCGAAAATCCCCTCGGGAGGCGCCGAGGGGCCGACGACCGCCGCCACGGAAGCCTCTTTGAGGCGTTCCCTGGCCCGCGCCACGCCCGCCCAGGTGATCGTCCGCCGGCTCGATTTCGAGCCGTTCGAGGGTTCATAGAGCGGCTCGAACCAGGCGAGAGACCGCGACGACTCCACCGAGTCATAATTTCGGACGTCGGCCAGGCCGTACCGCATCGCGACGTTGGGAGGAAGCTCCGCGCCGACGCCGAGAATGCGTCCGGTCTTGCCCATTTCCTCACGGAGCCGGACGAGAACCTCGGGCCAGGGACGGTTTTCTCCACGGTCGATCGCCGGGTTCAGTCCGTACCCGAACGCGAACGACTCAGCGAGAGTGAGCGCGAGCAAGGAACCTTTTGCGGCGTAGGGACGAATCGATCCCCGGCGGAGCAGTAACGCAAGAAACACGAGCGCGGAGAGTTCCGCGGCCGTGCCGAGCAAGACCGTCGGAGTGAACGCCAGAGTCTGCGCGACCTGCCGTTCGGCACGACGCCGATAAACTTCGGGGTCGGCGCCTTCGGTCCGTTCAGCGGCCCTGGCGTAGTGGGCGATCGCTCGCGAGGAGATCCAGGGCTCGGCCCGAGTCAAGGCGAGTGCGCCGACCGCGCAAAGTGCGGCCATCGCAAGCATCACCCAGCGCCACGGTCGGCCCGACCCGTCCCGGCCCGTCGCCAAATTGTCGAGCCCGATCCCCCCCAGAAGGGTCAACGCGAACGCGACCCAGAGCACAAGCCGCCGGTGATCGGTGACGTTGATGACAGGCAACGCGCGGAGGAGATTGATCACCGGGGGGTACTCAAACGCCCCGAGGAATCCGAACGCAGCGAGGCCCGCGAGAAAGCCCACGACCGGAATCGAACGCCGGGCGCGCCACGCGAGGGGCACCAGCATTCCGAGAGTCGCCAACCCGGCGAATCCCCCGGCCGACTCGTTGAGGTTGTGAACCCCGAGCGCCCTGGCAAGGTTCGGATGCCCTCGACGCTGACTCCCGAAAGCATAAGGAACCGCGTTGCAGATCCCGTCAAGCAACCGCGGAGTCGCAAAACCCCGGGGCGAAGGACGTTCACGATCGCGGTCACCCCAGACCGGGCTTTTGCCGAGGTATACCCAGAGCGGCAAAATTGAGATTGACGCAAGCATCAAGCCCGCAAGAACACCGATGCCCCAAGCCGTGATCGACCGGGGAAAAATCGGAAGGCGAATCGCCTTCAAATAACGCCAGGCGACGTAAAGTCCCGCCGCGAGCAAGACGTGCGCACTTGTCTGGATATGCCCACCCAGGAACACGCCCCCGACCACGAATCCGAGCAGTCCCACGCCCCGAGGATCGCTCCGTTCCAGAACCCTGTCCGTCGCGAGGAAAAGCCAAGGCATCCACACCGCGACATTGGTCACGGGAAATAGAAGCCAGACGACAAGGAACCCGCAAAACGGGTACGTCAACCCGGCAAACCACCGACCCCAAACTCCCAACCCCCAGCCCCTCGCAAGTAAGAACATCCCCATGCCCGCGAACCAGAGCCGCGCGAAGGCCATCCACGCCAGGGCGTCGGGCCATTTCCCTAGATAGGCGATCAAGTGGAACGGGTCAAACGGAGCGCTCTGGCCGTTTGCCAGATGGGGAGTTCCGCAACCCGACGCATCATTCCAGAGCGGCAGACGCCACTGTCGCAGCATCGTCCGGTTAAACTCGAGCCACGGCTGGAACTGCAGGACGGGATCGATCAGGAGCCGGTTGGCAGGGTCATATTCGGACCCTTCGACCTCGCGGAAGCTCGCGGAGGCGAACAGGACGTCGGCGGGGCTGAGAACCTTGCCACCGAACAGGCTCTCGGCGAAAAAGGCCGACACGAGTGTCCCCAGAACGAGCGCGAAGACGGCCAATTCCTGGCGGGCGTGCATCGCTCGCGGCCTCCATGCCGTGTTGCTTCGCTTCGTTGAAGGAATCCGCTCCCTAAGTCTCTTTTCAGGAATAACCGACTTGCCCGTTTCCGACAACCCGAGGTTCTTCGGGTCGTTCAGGGCCGGAGAGTTCAGCGCTTCCGGACCTTTGAAGGGTCGGCTGTCCCGACCCAAGAAACCCCGTGCATGGACACGTATCACCGCTCAAAACAGGACATACTCTCTCTTCTTGCTTCATTCAATTCTTGTCTGCGTTGATCTGAGTCATCTACGGTCGAACCACTTGGGCACGACCCCGCCCGCACTCGCGTCCAGAGCGGTGGCAAACCACCGCACTCCGAAAGCGGTGAATTCCGGTCGATCGGGAATTTTCTCCTTGACGCCTCAGATGGATTGTCTTACCCTCCGACTCAGACAAACTGTCTGGAAAGGAGGGGAAGCATGTCGCGGACCTCGCAGGATGTAACGGACGCCGAGTTGGCATTGTTACGGGCGCTCTGGGAGCGTGGACCGGCGACGATCCGGCAACTCGTCGCGGACGTTTATGGGGACGTCGGCGCGTCGTCGTACGCGACCGTGCAAAAACTGCTCGATCGGCTCGAAGCCAAGGGATGCGTCGAGCGCGAGCGAGGCGGGAGTATTCATATCTTCCGCGCGGCAGTCGACCGCGAAGGCCTGATCGCCCGCCGCCTCCGCGCGGTGGCCGACACGCTTTGCGACGGCTCGCTCTCGCCGTTGTTGTCACACCTGGTGCGCGGGGACTCGCTTTCCCCGAAAGAACGCCAAGAACTTCGCGCGTTGATCGAAGACCTCGACGAGAAGTCGCCCCTGTCCTGAACGGGACCGGAAGCTTTGGAGGAAGACTCGCGTGGCAACGATCCTGCAAATCGGACTCGAAAACGCCGCGACGGCGACCGTTCTGGCGGCACTCACGGCGCTCCTGGCCTGGCGACTCAAAGGGCGTCCGGCCGTGATCCACTGCCTCTATCTCGTCGTATTATTGAAGCTCGTCACGCCCCCGCTCTGGCGCGTGCCCATCATCCCGGCCCCGGCAACGGCGGTGGTGGCGGCGGCGGCGGCGGAAACGTCGATTGAAATCCCTGCGATTTCGATCCCGACCTATCAGTTCCTTTCCGAAGTCTCCGGAGACGACCTAGATGCCGTGATCGGCCAAGGGGAAGACCCGAACTCGATCATCGAGTTCTCAAACGACCCCATACCAGCCTTAGTCGCGCCTCCATTCGTCGAGCCTCCCGCCCTTCCGAGATTCTCCAATTGGGACATCCTCGGCGCGACGTGGCTGGCGGGTTCAGTCGGCTGCTCGATCGTCGTCGTGAGCCGGGTGCTGCGGTTCCGTCGGGTTCTCGGCCTGGTCAAGCCGGCACCGGAGCCGGTGGAGGATCTCGTCCACGACGTCGCCGATCGGATCGAACTGGCCCGGACGCCCCGGGTCGGGATGGTGTCGGGGTCGATCTCGCCGATGGTCTGGTGCCTGGGTTTGCGGCCGTTCTTGATCCTTCCGGGCGAACTCTGGAAGCGGCTCGACGACCCCCAACGCAGGACATTGCTGGCCCACGAATTAGCGCATCTGAAGCGCGGCGACCACTTCGTCCGTCTGTTTGAACTCGCGGTAACAGTTCTTTTCTGGTGGCTCCCGGTGGTCTGGTGGGTCCGCAAAGGGCTTCGCGAAGCCGAGGAGCAGTGCTGCGACGCCTGGGTGGTCTGGGCTTTCCCGGAGGCTTCCAAGGCGTACGCCGAGACGCTCGTTGAGACGATTGATTTTCTTTCCGGCGATCGGTCGCCCCTCCCGGCATTCGCCAGCGGGATCGGTCGCATCCAACACTTGAAGCGGAGGCTTTGCATGATCATGTCAGGGAAAACGCCGCATACCCTCGGATACGGCGGCACACTCGCCGCGCTGACGCTCTCGGCCTTGCTTTTGCCGCTGAGCCCGTCGATGGCTCAGAAGGCGGAAGAGAAGCCGGAAAAACAAGAAGTCCGCGTGATCGTCAAGCACGGCGACGAGGTGGTGACTGAGGACGTTGTCGGGGCGGTGGACGCTGCCGAGGTCGGTAACGGCGTGTCGGCGAAGGCCGTCGTCATCCTCAGGACGATCGAAGACGGCAAGGACGTGGGCACCATACCCTACGTTCTCTCAGACGTCGTGAATGTCGGAGACCGTCACGAAGCGAAACAGAAGCTCGTTGAAAAGATCCAAAAAGAAGTCTCGGAGGTGAGATTTCAGGACGCAAACAATGTTGACAAGGTGAATCTAAGCGTCGCGGGCCAGGTGCTGAACTTCACTCACTCGCCCAAGGTCTTCACGATCACGAGCTGGGACGATCAGGACGAGGATATGGACGTTCGCGTCATCGTCAAAGGTGCCGACGAAGACGATGCGAAGAACACCTCGAACACCTTCACCTTCACGGCCGTCGCGGCAGAC
>JAYUFP010000828.1:0-28071 GCA_043738665.1 Isosphaeraceae bacterium | reverse complement strand
AGATACAAAGACCATTCAAGCCACGACGACGGTGACGGAGCCGACCGCGCCGGACGACCTCAAGGCCTCGGCATTCGTGAAGAACACCGAGCCGATCGAGCCCTGGCTCCTGACCAAGGACGCCGGTCCGTTCATGGTGCTCGCGAAGACGTTTCGGGGCGAAAATGCCGAGCGACTGGCATTGGCGCTGGCCAAGGAACTTCGCCAGGAACATGGCCTGCCAGCCTATATCCTGCGGACCAAGGACTTTCCGGGCAAGAGCATGATCCGTAACGTCCCGCCGACGGCGAACCCTTACGTGCGGCAGTCTCAGCTCGCCGAGCCGGAGAGGGTCCGTTCGTACGACGAGGCGGCCGTTCTCGTGGGCAACGAGAAGAGCCTGGAAGCCTCCGTCCAGCTTTTGCACAAGGTCAGGAAGATCAACCCGCGATGCCTGGGCGAGATCGATACGTTCTTCAAATGGCGGACGGGACTCAGCACCGCCACACGGACCACGAATCCCTTCGTGCCCGCGCAAAACCTTTACCCGGGACGCAAAGAGGGTGACAAGCTCGTCACGCAAATGAACGGCGGCCCCCGTAGCATCTACAACTGTCCGGGCCGCTATACGATCCAGGTGGCCGAGTTCGGCGGCCGCGCGGTGTTTAATCCTTCAGAGAAAGACGCAGGGATGTTCGACAGTAGTTGGCTCAAAAAAAGCCCGCTGATGACCGCCGCCGACGACGCCGAGCAGCTTGCTGAGCGTCTCGCACGCGACCCTGAATTGCAGAAAACCGGATTCCAGCCCTACGTCTACCATGACCGGACATCGAGCAAGGTGATGATCGGCGCGTTCAACAACCCAAAGGATCCGGCGGCCGCCGCTCTTCATGACGCCCTTTTGAGCAAAGTCGCCACGTCAATCGCGGTCAAGAAGAGAGATATCATCAATAAGAAAGATCTCATCATTGCCGCTGCCAATTACGCCCCCGCGAATTACCTCACCGACCTCGAAGATCCGAACCAGCCGATTAGAACGACGAAGTGATGTTGTGAACGAATCTCCGGACGCCTCCACACGGTCGAATCGACCCGCGGCGGCGTTCGGTTCCTTTCCTCGACACCCGCCGACCATGACCATACCCGCCCTGCCGACGCTGATCCTGGGAACTCGCAACAAGAAAAAAGGCAAGGAGCTCGCCGCCTTGATCGCTCCCGCCTGGGAGCCCAATCCTCGGCTCGATCGGCTCCAAATCCGCACGCTCGACGACTTCGATGCCGACTTCGACGTGGTCGAAGACGCCGACACCTTCGCGGCCAACGCGAGGAAGAAAGCGAGTGAGACCGCGCTGGCGCTGGGCCATTGGGTCGTCGCTGACGATTCCGGGTTAAGTGTGGACGCCTTGAACGGAGCACCCGGAGTCTACTCCGCGCGCTATGCGGGGACACACGGCGACGACGCGGCGAATAATCGCAAGCTGCTCGAAGCGCTTGAAAAGGTTCCCGATGAAAAGCGCGGCGCGGCGTTCGTCTGTAGCCTGGCACTTTCGGATCCGAAAGGCGTGATCCGCCTGGAGAGCGCAGGGGCCTGTCGGGGGCGGATCATCCGGGAGATCCGAGGGAACCAGGGGTTCGGATATGATCCGCTGTTCCTGATCCGCGAATATCATGTGACCTTCGGCGAGCTGAGCGCGCTGGTGAAGCATCAACTCAGCCATCGGTCACGGGCGTTCGCGGAGTTTCGGCGGGGACTCGACCGCTTGTTGGCGAGCGGGGCTTTTGACGCATCGTAGAGCAACGAAAAGGCCCCCGGAGCATTCTCCGGGGGCGTCTCGTTTCCGAATCGGTGAAGAGGCTGCCGTATCTCAGAACGGCACGACGCTCTGAGGTGAAACGAGCACGTTTTGGGCCGACGGCATGATTGCCGGCGGGCACTGAACGGTGACCGGCACCTTCACGCACACTTCGACCGGGACCTGTCTGCACACGGTCTTGGGCACGCAGATCGTCTTGACCTCGGGGATCTGGCGGCGGACGGTGACCGGCGTGCAAACCGTGGTCGTCACCGGGATCTGCTTGCAGATCGTGAACGGCTCCTTGCGGACGCAGGTCACGGTCTGAAGGTCGCAGACGGTTTCGGCGACGCAGCGGGTTCGCGTCTCGCAGACGGTCTCGCAGACGGTCTCGGGCACCTGCTTCGAGCAAACCTCGGAGACCAACCGGCAGGTCGTGACGGGCACCTGCTTCACGCAGGTTTCCGGAACGTACCGGCAGGTGGAAACCGGGACTTGCTTGACGTGCTGGGTCGTGACCATCCGGCAAGTCGTCACCGGAATCTGTCGGACCCGCGTCTCGGAGACCATCCGTGTCACCGTGTACGGAACCTGCCGGAACGCCGTCTCCCGGATGGTCCGGGTGATGGTGTACGAGACCTGTTTGTACTGGGTTTCCGGGATCATCTTGGTGACGCTGTACGGCTCCTGGCGGCACATGGTCTTGCTGCACATCTTGGTGACGGTAACCGGCACCTTCTGCATGCGGGTCCGGGACACGGTCGTCGTGTAGGTGTAGGGCACGGTCCGGGTGCAGGTCTGTTCGACCATCTTGCAGACCGTGATCGGCACTTGCTTCACGCATTCCGTGGCGACGGTTTCGCAGATCGTTTCGGGAACCTGCTTGGAGCAGACCTCCTGAACGACCCGGCAAGTGGTGACGGGCACTTGCCTGACGCATTCCTCGGAGACCATCTGGCAGGTGGTCACCGGGATCTGCTTGGTGACCGTGTAGGGAACCTGCTTGCAAACCGTATACGGCACCTGGCGGGTGATCGCCTGGCGTTCGTACACGGTGCATTCGACGTTCTCAACCACGGTCCGGGGGCACCACACCTTCTTCGTGCAGTACGTCCCGGGGCACTGGACGAGCCTGCCGTTGCAGCAGATCGACTTGCCGGGCTTGTAAACCTGCTGTTCGACCCATTCGCCACACTCGCGGGTCACCTGATTGACGACCGTCTTCGGAACGCAAACCGATTCGCAAACCTCGCGGTAGGCGGTTTCGGTCACATTCCGGTAGCAGGTCTCGTTCACGGTTTGCATCGTCGTCGTTTGCACGGGACGGCAAATCGTGTAGCGGCATTCCTTGATGATCGTCTCGGGAACCGTGCGGTTGACGGTGTAATTCACCGTCCGCATCACGGTCCGTCGAACGGGCGTCTGCACCGTGTAACGCTGGGTCTGCCAGACGGTTTCCCGGACGGGTCGGCTCACCGTGTAGGCTTCTTGTCGGTAGGCGCACCGGGTGACCGGAACCATCTCGGTGTAAGGCTGGCACTGCATCACCGTGTGCTGCACGGGGTACTGAACGGTGTAGGGCACGTTCCGGTACCGGGTCTCCTGGACGGGCCGGCAGACGGTGTAGGCCACCTGCTTGAAGGCCGTTTCCGAGACCGGGCGGCAGACCGTGTAGGGCACGGTCCTCATGAGGGTTTCGGCGACGGGCCGGCAGACGGTGTAGGCCTGGCTCTTGTACGACGTCTCACGCACGGGCGTGGTGACGCAGTACGGCACCGACCGGAACGACGTCTCGCGCACGGCGCGGGTGACGGTGTACGAGCGGCTCTCCAGGTGCGTTTCGCGGACAGGCCGGCTCACCGTGTAGGTCTGGGTTTTCCAGATCGTGCGGGAGACGGGACGCCGCACCGTGTACGGCTCCTGGCGATAGACCGTGCGGTATACCGGCTTCTGCACTGTGTAGGGGACGTCACGGACCCCCTGCTCGGCGATCGTCTTGATGGTGGTGACCGTTCTCGGCTCCATCACCGTCTCGCAGACGTCACGGACGCTGGTGACCTGCTGCGTCTCGTAAACAGTCTCTTGCACGTTTCGCAGGACCGTCTGCCGCTGCATCTGATATTGAATATGCCCTCCGCACTCCTGGGGCACGGGGCAACAACGGGACGAGGCCGCGCCAGCATAGCTGGCCGCCTCCACCGGACGCGCGGCCGCCAAAAACCCGGTCAAAAGGGTTATGAGCGCGACCGACCGAAGAATCCGAGTCATCTGACGCTCCTCGAACATCAATCCCGACCTCTTAGGGGCGAATCACGGCGTCCGTTGTCGAGCCTCCGCTCGGAGCGCGGAACCGCTAACTTCAGCCTTAGACTTCGGATGATTGAACCCACTTCCTTGAAGAACATTCCCCAAATTTCCCAACCGCAATCTCTTCCCAGAACGCAAGATTTGCCCAATAGTCACGTCAATCACGAAGACAGCCCGAATTGTCAACGCAGAGGTCAAAATAGGAGCGTCCCTGGATACCGGAACGACCCGCGAGCACGTCAGGATCGGGGCATTTTTCCAGGTTTTTGGGGTGGGTGATGAGGCGCGAAGTGGCGGGACGGTGATTAGACTGGTGTCGACCTGTAGGCTGTGTCGTGACCCGGCGTGAACCGTTCCCGCCGTCAAACCCGCGGAGTCATGACCCAGCCTAAGCTGCCCAATGAGGAACTCTTCGATGAATGTGCTCGATAAGTTTCGCCTCGACGGCCGAGTGGCCCTGGTAACCGGCGGTGGACGCGGATTGGGCCGGGTCATGGCCGACGCTTTGGCGAGCGCCGGGGCTTCGGTCGCGCTCTCGGCGCGTGACGTCGAACTGGCGACCAAGGTCGCCGGCGAGGTCGCGAATGAGTCGGGATCGAAAACCTTGGGGGTTTCCGCCGACGTGACCAAACAGGCGGAGGTCGCGGCGATGGTCGCGAAGACCCTCGACACCTTCGGCAGACTCGATATCCTTGTGAACAACGCCGGGATCAACATCCGCGGGCCGATCGAAAAGCTCAGCGAAGACGACTGGGATCAGGTCATCGACACGAACCTGAAAGGCCCGTGGCTCTGCTGTCGCGAGGCGGGAGTGATCATGCGGAAGCAGAGGTGGGGGCGGGTGATCAACGTCTCCAGCATGCTCGGCGAGATCAGCATGCCGGGCAGGACGCCCTATGCCTCGAGCAAGGGCGGTCTTACGCTGATGACCCGAACCTTGGCCCTCGAATGGGCATCGGACGGGGTGAACGTGAACGCTCTCTGTCCGGGCCCGTTCACGACTGAGATCAATATTCCTCTCTTGAAAGACCCCGCCACGGCGGCCGCGATGCAAGCCAAGGTGCCGATGGGCCGCTGGGGAGACCCTGCGGAAATCGGCCCCGCCGCGGTGTTTCTGGCGTCGGAAGCCTCAAGCTTCATGACCGGGGCGACTCTGTTCATCGACGGCGGCTACACCGCACAGTGATCCGTTGGCGGGGCTGCTCTTCCTCACGCATGCGAATACGGAACTCGAACGATGACCGGCCAGAATCCTCTCCACATCCCCAAAGGCTTCCGGGTCGCCTCGACGAAGGCCGGAATCAAACCCTCGGGGGGGCTCGACCTTGCCGTGTTCGTGGCCGACGGCCCTTGCGTCGCGGCGGGCACGTTCACGACGAACCGCATTTGTGCGGCCCCCGTGAAATGGGATCAGGCCCGAGTCCCGACCCGGTTCGCGAGGGCCCTCGTGATCAATGCTGGAAACGCCAACGCGGCGACCGGCAAGCTCGGCGAGGAGAACGTCGCGCGTACGGCGGCGGCCGCGGCGAGGTTGATTGGCTGTAAGCCCGATGAGGTGTTGATCGCGTCGACCGGTGTGATCGGCCATCAACTCCCGATGGAAAAGCTCGAAGCGGGATTGGGAGTCTGTTTGGCGTCGCTCTCGGGTGAGGAGAGTGCGTTTCATGAGGCGTCGCGCGCCATAATGACGACCGACTCGAAGCCGAAGATTTTCTCTGCGACCCGAAAGATCGGGCAGGACGCCGTCGCGATCCTTGGGATCGCCAAGGGCGCGGCGATGATCGGTCCGCGAATGGCGACGATGCTGGGTTTCCTGTTCGTCGATGCGACCGTCGATGCTGCTGATCTTCAAGCCATCCTGAAAGACGCGGTTGAAGACTCGTTTAATTGCATTTCGGTCGAGGGCCATACGAGTACCAATGACACCGTGCTTTGCCTGGCGCAGGGTGATCCCAACCGAGCGCCCATGAAAGGTCGTGAGATTCTCGCTTTGACCGACCTCATCCGCGAAGCCTGCATGGACCTCGCCCGAAAAATCCCTGAGGACGGCGAAGGCGCGACCCACCTCATTACGATCGACATCGAAGGCTGCCGCGACCGCGAACAAGCGCGAACGATCGCGCGGACAGTCGCCGATAGCGCCCTCGTGAAAACGGCGATCCACGGCGCCGACCCGAATTGGGGACGCATCGTCTCGGCCGCAGGTTATTCCGGAGTGATCTTTGAGGAGTCCGAAATCTCACTCTGGCTGAACGGAACGGTCCTCTACGGCGAAGGGACACCCCTCCCCTTCGACGCCGCAGCGGTCTCGGCGGGACTCAAAGCAGAGCGCGAGGTCCATGTCCGGCTTGTCTTCAAGCTCGGTAACGCCTCGATCCGCTTCTGGACGTGTGACCTTACCGCCGAGTACATCCACCTGAACGCGGACTACACGACGTAAGACCGGAGCAAACGGCCGGCTTACTCCTCAGGACGACTCCGGCCTCTTGTTCGCCACCGCCAACGGCCTGAGCACGGCCAGCATGGTGTTGAGATGGGCCAGCCTGGGCCCGAAACGGTCGACGAAATCGGTCAATGCGAAGTCGCCGTCGATCAGGTTTTCCTGATTCTCGGAGATGTAGTGCGACATCTCGCCGATCAGCGCCGCGTGGACTTGTTCGAGATTCGAGAGCGATTCCTTGGACAGATCCAGGACCGCGTCGTGGCTATTCTGCCAGCGTTCCAGTTCGGCGATCTGGCGGGAACGTTGCTCGCGGTTGATCTGGGCCGCTTCCCGGGCGAGTTCGAGTTGCTGACGCTGGAGTTCCAGACTTTGGCGCTGGTGTTCGAGCATCTGCGATTGCATGTTCGCGATCACATGCAGGAGCGCGACCGGGTCGTTCATGTTCGGCACGACCGGAGTGGACCCCTGACCTTGCCCCGTGGGAGAGACTTCCATCCGGTAGGTCCAATAGGGCGACGATGGGTTTTCGCGTGACGACACCCTGACCTCCTTCGCTCGCGCCGCACATATTTCCCACCGATCGGGCATGCGCCCGACTGACGGAAGGAATTGCAACTGACCTTGAAGTATAGCGTCCAGTCAAAATTTCGGACAGGGGAAGCGGAAAAGGCAAGTAGTTTCCCTGAGCAGCCCACTGCCGAGTCACGGTTTTCCAGTTCCCGCGGAGACCGTGGGAATGGGTGTCTGTCAACTCGGCAAATGCATCAACGCATCCGGCAACGAATCGATCAGATCCCCGGCGATCATTCCGATTTCACCGTTTTGGTCTCGCGCGATGTCTCCGGCAAGCCCGTGCAGGTAAGCGCCGAGAACGGCCGCTTCGAAGGCCGGGAGGCGTTGTGCGATCAACCCGGCGATGATGCCGGTCAGAATGTCCCCGACTCCGCCGGTCGCCATTCCCGGATTGCCGGTCTCGTTCTGATAGACGCGCGACCCGTCCGTCACGATCGTCCCGGCCCCTTTCAGAACGACCACCAGCCCTTCGGAAATCTGAGCGAGGGCTACGGCCGAGCCTTCGCGGTCGGCCTGGACCTGGGCAATCGTCTTCCCGGTCAGACGCGCGAATTCGCCGGGGTGGGGCGTGATCACGGTCGGGGCTTTTCTCGACTTCAACGGTTCGAGGCCGCCTTCCAGGACGTTCAAGCCGTCGGCGTCGAGCACGACTGGCGCGATCATGGCCTGGAGAATCCAGTGGGTGAGTTGGCGGATCTGGTCCGACTGCCCGAGTCCCGGCCCGACGGCCAACACGTCGGCGTCCGCGGCGAATTGATTGATCGCCTGTTTGGCGGCGTCGAACCGGAAGTGGCCACAGTCGTCGTTGGCGACGGGGAAGGTCATGTACGAGGGTTCAAAGCTGGCAACGGTCGGCTGCACTTCGTTGGGACAGATGATCCGGGAAAGGCCTGCGCCCGATCGCAAGGCTGCTGCGCCGCAGAGGGCCGCGGCACCCGCCATCCCGCGGCTTCCGGCGACGACCAGGACGGTTCCGAAAAGGCCTTTGTGGGCGTCGCTCGGACGCTTGGAGAGGGTGGGGATCGATTCGACTCGACTAACGGGCATTGTCTTCTCCGAGGGACGATGAGTTTCCGGCCCCGAGCCGCGCCTGTCCCGCCCTGCGGGCGATCAAACCGGCGACGTGGCCGCCGTTGAAGCCGCCGTCGATGTTCACGACGACGACGTTGGACGCGCAGCTGTTAAGGGCGCCCAGCAGCGCCGTCAGTCCGTGGAAGTGAGCGCCGTAACCCACACTCGTGGGGACGGCGATCACCGGGCAATCCACCAGCCCGCCGATCACACTCGGCAGGGCGGCCTCCATCCCGGCGACCGCGACCAGCACGTCCGCCCCATCAAACGCATCGAGCCGGTTCAGGAGCCGGTGCAAGCCCGCGACGCCGACGTCGGCAATCAGGGTCACGTCGCAATTCCAGGCCTCGGCCGTGACTCGGGCCTCCTCGGCGACCGGGAGATCGCTGGTTCCGGCGGTGACGACCACCACGCGCCCGAGCTTCGGCCCGGCGTCATTCGGTCCGTCGACCTTGAACGTCCGGGCGACCGGGTTGTGGTGACCTTCGGGAAACGCGGCACTCAGGTGTTCCGCGGCTTCCGGGGCGACCCTTGTGACAAGCCCCCCCTGTTCGTGACGGATCATGATCCGGAGGATCGACTCGATCTGCTCGGGCGTCTTTCCCTGTCCGAAGATGACCTCGGGGAAGCCGCAACGGATCCGGCGATGGAGGTCGACCGTGGCGAAATTCCCGGCGTTCTCGACGGGTAAAGTCCGGATCTTCCGGGAAGCCTCGGCCGTGGAGACTTCGCCGTTACGCACCGCTTCGAGCAATGACTTCAGTTCGTGGGAATCCATGAATCAGCCCGGCCCCGGATCGGTTCCGCCTCTCGGCATGCCTACGCCCTTGATAATCTTGTAACCCGATGACGCCCGATCCCGCAACCGCTTAAGGATTTTCCCTCGTTGTGGATTGAGCGATCGATTTGGCTCCTGCCTGAAGACTAACCGCGGAGATCGCGGAGAACGCGGAGATCAGATGAGAAGGGAGAGCGTAAGATGTAAACTTTTTATATATTTATAAAAATATTGATGTTTAAATACTTGATAGAGATTTCTTCTCTTTTCCCACTTGTTTTCTCTCCGCGTTCTCTGCGATCTCCGCGGTGAATCCGCTTCCCGATGGGCTTTCCCGGAAGCATTCTTCTCGTCTATCATGAGAGGAGTCTGAGAATTCGCCGATCGGGAATGAGTCTCGATTCGGCCCGCGATTGACGTCAGCGGAGGGTTCCCGACGTGTCCGTGAAAACCGACGCGGCTCTCCGCGAGAAAATCGCGGCCAAACCGACTCCCACTCCCGAATTGGTCGAAGACGCTCCAGTGGTCGACTGGTTTTCGCCCGACGCGATCAAAGGCTGGGCGACATCGCTTTCCGTCCATCTCACGATCCTCGTGATCATGGCGTTCTGGTATTTCGTCCCCCAGTCCTCTCCGGCGAGGATCTTCGATACCAGGCTCGCCGGCTCGGAGATGGGAGTCGACGAAGGCCTGAACGTGACCGGCGGCCTGAACACGCCGATCGAGCTGACGGCCTCCCCGAACCCTTCGCCCGAACCGACGATGGCCATTCCGGTGCCGAGCGACCTCGACAAGCTCGAAACGAAATTCGCCGACTTCTCCGGTGCCGAGAAGGCGAGCGCCGGCGGAGGAATGAATAATCCGAATCCCGGGGCAGGGAACGGGGACGGTTTCGGCCTTGCCCGATTCGGCCAGGGGGGCGAAAGCGTCAACGGCGTCGAAGTGAAGGTGGGCGACCCCCAGTTCACCCTGCTCTGGGACAGCGAGGCCGACCTCGATCTCCATGTGATCGAGCCGGGCGGCAAGGAGATCTACTGGGAAGACCCCAAGGGTAAGCAAGGAGGCGAACTCGACGTCGACAACACCAAAGGCTTCGGTCCCGAGAACGTCTACTGGCTTCGCGATTCCGGGGACGGCGGTAAAAAGATCAAGGGACCAGGCCCGCCGGGAACCTATCAGTGGTTCGTGGTCTACTGGGGAGGATTCGGAGGCGTCGCTCGACCCACGAAATGGAAGGTCCGGATCAAGCACGACGGCAAGGTGACGATCATCCAGGGCCGGTTTCGGGCACTCAATGAACGCAGCAAGACCTACACCTTGAAGGTAGACCCCCAGAGCGCCGGGGAAAGGTGAATCAGCGTTTCGCTTGATTCTTCGGTTCCATCGCACCGACGATCACCGGCAACCACGACGAAGTGCGGTCGCGACGCCCTTCTCGAACGGGATCGTCGTCGGTATCACGTCGCGATTGGGAATCACCTCCGCCTTCGTCCTCCACGGAGGGGATCGGGGCGATCCGCCCGGGGATTTTCGCGAACGGCGGTTTGCGTCGTTTCCGGGTCGACTGGCCTGCGGGGATCGCTCGGCGCGGCGGGTCGAGGTCCGTCGTCATCTCTCCGCCCTCGACGCTCCGGCGGGTGACGAGGTTTCTGGCGTCGTCGAGCCGGGCGCTCAATTCGCCGTTTTCCGCCTCTTCCTGGACGAGTTGATCCTCGATCCGGCGGTTGTCGGCATTGAGGTTGGCGACTTCGCGGCGGAGTTGCTGATTCTGGAATTCGAGCTGGCTGAGGCCGGTTTTCAAGCTGCCGACGGTCGTCCGTTGTCCGAACGATCGTCCCGATTGCGCACAGCCGGAGAGCCCGACGATCAGCGCCGGCAGGAGCATCAGGATGGAGCTGCGGGTTGTCATCGCGGAACCTTGTCCGTCACGGCAAACCGGGGACGATACCCGGGGATAGTCCTGTTATCCGCTGAATTGACCGCGCGACCGCAGTCAAATCTCAACGCCAATCGGGGTCGGGTACGGCTTCTGACGCTTTCGCGGCGTAATCGGCGGGCGGACGGTCGTCGGGAAGCGTTGCGGCTTCGTCGTCTTGCCTTGGCGAGGCGTGTTGCAAGCGTTTCCAGCCGAGAATCAGCGTGATCGTCAACCCCGTCGCGACCGACCCCACGAGCGCACTCATCAGGATCAGGAGCCCAACCGAACTCTGGGGCTCGCCCAGTCCGAACGGGAACTTGACGGTGACCTCGGCGTTGTTCGCCCAGATGAACCAAAGCATGAGCCCCAGGACCGCCGCCAGTCCCACGAGCCTCCGGTAAATCCAGAAGTTCCGGACGATCGAAGGCTTGCGCCGTTTGTAAGGGGAAGACATAGGGAACTCCTTCTCCATCTTGAGCGGGTGCGACCGCGATTCACCCTAAAAGTAACATGCGAAGCTGGCCGAAAAGTTCCCCGGCCCACACCCGCCACAGCCATTGCCACGAGAGGAGCAACGCGAGTGCCGCCATGCTCAAATACGGTCCGAACGGGATCTCCCGGTCGGCGGCCGACGACGGTTTCCCTGCAAGGTACTTCGCCAGGAAGGCGATCATCTTCCAGAGTGCGTGCGAAAGTCCGAAAAAAGGCGCGATAAAGAACGTCAAAACTGCGGCTTGCCACCCCAGGAACGCGCCGATCATCGCCATCAAGGTCACGTCGCCGAACCCCATCGCCTCACGCCGAAGCGCTAGAGAACCTACGAGGCGAACCGTTTGGGTGACCCCCGCCCCTGCGAACAACCCCAGGATTCCGACCCACAAGCCTCCCCAGTGCGTGCTCGCCTGCGAAGGGACCGGGCGGATCTCGGGGAACGCCGCTCCAATGAACAGGCCCAGGATCATTCCGGGCACTGTGATCTCGTCCGGGATGATAAATAGGTCATAGTCGATGAACGTTGCCGTGACGAGCAAGGCTACAAAGATCAGGTGGTACGTCACGCCGACCGGGACGGCCACCGGCACTCCGCCCCAGGGCAGCGGCTTGGCGTAGAGCACATCGGCGAGATAGACCGCGACGAAGAGCAGCCCTACCAGGAATTCGATCAACGGATAGCGCGCCGAGATCCGAAGCCCGCACTGCCGACATTCGCCTCGCAGGGCCAGCCAGCTCACCACCGGGATGTTATCGTGCGCGGCGATCGCGTTCCAGCAGCGCGGGCAGTGCGAGGCCGGCCAGATCACGCTTTTTTGCCAGGGAATTCGGTAAATGCAGACGTTCAAGAAGCTACCGACGACCGTCCCGATCGTGAACAATCCGACGATCATGATGGCATGAATCTGCCAGCTCCAGGCGGCGATCACGACGAGACTCCTCGAAGCTCAAACATTGCGGAGGGGAGCCAGGCAAGCAGGGCGTCGGCGACGTCAACGGGAGATCGGCCGTCGGTCGAGATCTCGACATTCGAGCCGGCCTTGTAGAGTGGGATTCGCGACTCGAGGACGCCGGCGATCTCGACGAGAGTCCCGAGCGCCGTTAACGGGGGACGTCCCGGAACGGTTGCGGAGTCGGTGGCGAGTCTTCGCTGTAATTCGTCAACGGAGGCCGAAAGCCAGACCACCAGGCCGTAACGCATCAGAGTCAGTCGGTTCGATTCCCGAAGGATCGCGCCGCCCCCCGTGGCGATCACTCGACCGGGGATGGACGTCAACTCCGACAGAACCCGTTCCTCGCAGTCGCGAAAGTGAGGCTCGCCGTGATCGGCAAAAATCGTGCGGACGGGCTTCCCCTCGATGGCTTCAAGTGCGGCGTCGGCGTCGATGAAGGGGCGACTGAGCCTCTCGGCGACGATCCGTCCCACGGTCGATTTGCCGGTCCCGCGATAGCCGACGAGGACCAGGCCTGCCGTCTTCTTTGCGATTTCGCTCATTCCCGGATCGGACCGAGTTTGCGACGGATCACGTCGCGCATGACGTCGAGCGGGGCCGCCAGACCCGTGTAAAGCTTGAACTGTGCGGCGGCCTGGTGGACGAACATGTCCACGCCCGAGACCGTCGCCGCCTCGCGTTCCCTCGCGAGCTTCAGGAACATCGTATTCTCGGGGTGGTAAACCGTGTCGAACGCCACCATCCCCTTACGCTGAAATGCCGCGGGGGGGACCGGGGTGTCGTCGACGTTAGGGTGCATGCCGACGGGCGTGCAATTAATGATCACGTCGGCAAGCGTGCTGGCCCGCTGTCCCCAGTTCACGGTGCGGCAACCGACTTCCTCGGCGAGTTGGGTGGCGCGGTCGTCGTGGCGGTTCGTGATCGTGATCGAGGCCCCACGCCGTTGCAGTCCGAAGGCGATCGCGCGGGCGACCCCTCCCGCGCCCAGGATCAGCACCTGTTTGTCCAGCAACGGGCTCGAATCCTCGTCTTCAGTCATTCCGCCGAGGGCGTCTTCCAGGGTGTCCATGGCCGCGCGATAGTCGGTGTTGGAGCCGATCCATTTTCCGTCTTTGAGGACGAGCGTGTTACAGCAGCCGGTTTTCTCAACCGCGCCGTCTTTCCCCGAAAGCAATTCGACGACTGCTTCCTTGTGGGGGATCGTCACGCTGAATCCCTTGACCCCGAGCGCGTCGAGAGCGGCCAACGAGGGCTTCAGGGAGGGCGTCGAGATCAGGAATGGGACCAGCACCTTGTTCAACCCGAGGTGCCGGAATGCCGCGTTGTGGATCGCCGGGCTGAGGCTGTGCCCGATCGGGTCGCCGATCACTCCGTAAATCTCGGTCTCGGCGTTGATCCGGTCGTAACCGTAATCGCGTTTCAGGTCCTGAAAGAGGGGCATGCCGGGAGCGAAAACGCGTTCGGGGTTGAACCCGGCGTAAGTGTGAGGCGCTCCGAACTTGCGGCCGAGAATGCGGGTGAAGAACCCGACGTCCCCCATCGCGATCGGGATCGTCGGCACCGCGGCCTTCTTGCCGAGGTCGAGGACGCGGCAGGCGTCGGCGATCGAATTCGCCAAGGTGGCGACCTTCACGATGTCAGCGTCCATCTCGTCGCACTGATGGGCGATGTCTTGTACTTCAATGGGCGTGCCTTTGAAGTTGTGATAGCTGACGATCCGCTTGGTCTTTCCGTAGCGTCGGACCTTGCCGGCGATGTCGATCTCGAGGTCGACGTAATCGACGCCGAGCGCGATGGCCTCGCGCATCAGCGCCTGGCGCTTGTCCTCGGGGCCGCGCCAGAGTCCGCCGTCGGCCGCTCTCCGGATCGTGAAGACGAGCGGCGTGGGTCGTTGGGAAAGAATCCGCTTGAGGTCCGGTTCTCTGCGGAGGCAATCGATCCGCAGTTCCACCAGATCGACGCCGGCCTCCGCCGCGGCCTTCCACTCCTCCATCAGCGAGGAATGCCGCCCCCGCCCGATCGTCACGCAGATCATCGCCACCCTCCCGGACTCGAAGCAAACACCTCGCGACATGCGCCGGCATGCGAGCCGCCATGATTTTACGACGCGAGGACGGCTTGCCGATAGAGGGGAGAAAAACGTGCGGACGCCTCCGCCGACTCTTGGGAGTTCGGGGGCTTGCCCCCGCCTTCGGGACGTGGACAAAGCGGTGGCAATCCACCGCACTCCAAAGCACGTCGCGACGTCAAATCCGCCCGAACTGCCGCTCCAACTCCGACTTCGTGAAAACCAGGGCCGTCGGACGTCCGTGCGGGCAGTGGTGCGAATCGGCCACCAGGTGGCGACGTTCCAGCAATGCGGCCACTTCCTCGGCGGTGAGCTTTTGCCCCGCTTTCACGGCGGCCTTGCACGCGATCATGTGAAGAAGGTCCGCGAGCAAGCCGTCGCGGGTTGGCGGCAACGGCTTGCTTCCAAGGTGCTCGGCGAGGTCTCGCAAGAGACGTTCCGGGTCGATCCCGGAAAGCATCGCCGGGGTGCTTGAAAGCAGAACGGTATCACCCCCAAACGGCTCGATGCTGAAGCCGAGTTGTTGCAAGGTCTCGCGTTGTTCGACCACCGCGTCGGCCTCGGCGGCCGAGAGGTGGACCGGCTCGGGGACGAGCAGTCGTTGCGACTCGACACCCCCTTTCTCCACGCGTTTCCGCAGTTCTTCGTAAAGAATGCGCTCGTGAAGCGCGTGCTGGTCGATGACCATCATCCCGTCGTCGGTCTCGGCGATCAAATAACTGTCATGGACCTGGATCGCGCGGAGCGGCTTGGAGTCGGAAAGGTGTGGAACGTCCGGCGTGGAACGAGCCGGTTCGGGTGACGAAGGGAGTCGGGAATGAAACGGATCATGCGCGTCAACCGCTTCGCGGGGCGGACTCACGGCTGGGGTTTCGTTGGCGAACTCGTCGAACAAGGGGGCTGTCTTCCCCGTCGCGCTGCCGCCCAATCGCTCAGTCCAGTCGATGGTCGCCTTGCCCCCGGCGTATCCGGGGTCGGGGAAGTTCTTGAACTGCGCGCCGGGGCTGGGTGTGAACCAGTTGGCGACTTCCTGACGGGAGTCCGGCGTTTCCGCGAGTCTGAAGTCCTTCGCCGGGGAGGGAGCCGGAAACGTCGAGACTGGGGCAGGATTTGTTCCCATCCCGACGCCGGTTCCGGCGGCTTGAAGCTTCGAATGGAGGTCGCTGGCGAGGAATGTCTGGCGGACGGTCGAGAGGAGCTGACTGTAGATCCGCTGGCTGTCCCGGAAGCGGACCTCGATCTTGGTCGGGTGGACGTTAACGTCCACCTCGTCGGGAGGTATATCGAGATGAAGGAACGCGACCGGCACCCGGCCGACCATGATCAGCCCGCGATAGGCCTCGGCGAGCGCGTGTGAAAGCGAGCGGTCGCGGACATAGCGCCCGCCGACGAACAGGAACTGGGTCTTGTTGCTCGACCGGCTCTGCGAAGGATGGCCGACGTAACCCCAGAGGTGAGTGGACTCGACCCGGCTTTCGATCCAGAGCAACGACTCGGCCAGTTCCCTGCCGAAGAACACGGCGACCCGCTCACGAATCCCCGTGACAGGTGGTAAGTCGTGAAGCATCTTGCCGCCGGAGCGGAACGTGAGATGAACCGTGGGGTGGGCCAGGGCGATCCGGGAGAACATCTCCTGAACGTGCCCGGCTTCGGTCGAGTCCGACTTCAAGAAAGAGCGCCGGACCGGCGTGTTGTAGAAGAGGTTGCGGACCTCGATCACGGTGCCGACGTTACAAGAAGCGGGAAGGATCTCTCCGCTCTCGCCGCCGTCGATTGTGATTTCGCAGCCTTCCGCGGCGCTCGGCGTCCGGGTCTGGCAGCGCACTCGCGAAATCTCCGCGATCGCCGCGAGGGCTTCGCCACGGAATCCCAGAGTCGAGATCCGGAACAGATCGTCGGCGACCGTGAGCTTGCTCGTGGCGTGCGGTCTAAAGGCCGGCGGCAAATCTTCGGGGGAGATCCCCGTTCCGTTATCGGCGATCCGGATCAGATCCTTGCCGCCCCGCTCGACCGAAACATCCACGCGAGACGCGCCGGCGTCGATCGCGTTTTCGAGAAGTTCTTTCACCACGCTGGCCGGACGTTCGACGACCTCGCCCGCCGCGATCTGGTTGATCACCGATGCCGGAAGCTGGTTGATGATTCCCATTGGGCACTTTTCCCGACACGGCGGGACTCGATCAGGATATTCTATCGCGTGAACCGGCGTTCAGAAAAGGGAAGGACCAAAGACCCGGCGCAAACTCGTTTCCACGGAGACCGAGGGAACGAGTGCAAGTGCCAGCAAGTCCACGTATCGCCTGCGCTAATCGATTCCGTATTCCTTGATCTTCCGATAGAGCGTCCGCTCGCCGATTCCCAGAAGTCGAGCGGCTTCTTCGCGGTTCCCTCTGGTCTGCTTCAAGGTCTCGGCGATGTAGAATTTCTCGATGTCTTCAAGCGAGTGTCCCACCAGTTGCGAAGACCCGCCCGCGGCCCCTTCTTTGCCTCCAAGTACCACGCTCTGGACGTCCTCCGTGAGGTCGTCGACGTCGAGAATCCCGTCGTTGTCGATCACGACCATGCTCTCGATCACGTTCCGCAGCTCGCGGACGTTCCCCGGCCACGCGAAGCTCGTCAGGGCCTTGCGCGCGGCGGCGGTCATTGAACTGATCGTCTTGCCATGCGCCGCGGCGAATTCCCTGAGGAAGTAGTCGATCAAGAGCGGGATGTCTTCGCGACGCTCGCGCAACGGGGGAAGTTTGACGCTCACGACTTTAAGCCTGTGAAAGAGATCCTGGCGGAACGTCCCCGCGGCGATCGCGTCGCCGAGGTCGCGGTTCGTCGCCGAGATCAACCGGACGTTCACCTTCACCGGCTCATTGGTGCCCACGCGGACGATCTCGCCCGATTCGAGGGCGCGGAGGAGCTTGACCTGGGTCGAGAGCGGGATGTCGCCGACTTCGTCGAGGAAGAGGGTGCCGCCGTTGGCGTGCTCGAACCAGCCTTTGCGTTCGCGGTCGGCCCCGGTGAACGCCCCTTTGATGTGGCCGAAGAGCTCGCTTTCGAGGATGTTGTCGCTGAGCGCCGCACAGTTGAGCGGGACGAACGGCTTGGAGCGCCGGGGGCTGTTGTGGTGCAGCGCTTTCGCGACAAGCTCCTTGCCGGTGCCGCTTTCTCCGGTGATCAAGACGGTTGCGGATGTCGGCGCGATCTGCCGGAGCCTGGCGATCACGGCGTGCATCTTCGGAGAGCTGCCGATGACTCCCTCGAACCCGAATCGTTCGTTGAGCTGCTTCCGGTACTCGATATTCGACCGTGCGAGCCGCTGGGTCTGGGAAACCTTGTCGGCGACGGTCCGGAGTTCGTTGATGTCGAGGGGCTTGGTCAGGTACGTGGTCGCCCCCGCCTGCATGGCGGTGACGGCCGTCTTGACGGTGCTATGCCCGGTGAGGATGACGACCTCCGCATCGGGCAATTCTCGCTTGGCCTGCGCGAGGACTTCCAGGCCGCCGACGCCGTCCATGATCAGGTCGGTGACGACGATGTCGAAGGTTTGCTCCTCGATCAATCGGAGCGCGTCGCGCCCCCTGGTCGCGACGACGCAATCGTAACCGACGCGCTCGAGGCTCTCGGCCACGGCCTCGGCGTGGGGTTCGTCGTCGTCGACCACGAGTACGCGGATTTGTTGATCCATGGGCGTGGGGTTCCTCCCTAAGCCCGGGGGGCAGACTCGGCCGGCGACTCAGACCGAAGGTTCGGCATCCGGATCAGGAATTGCGACCCCTTCCCCGGCTCGCTCCGGACCTCGATCGTGCCGCGGTGGGCCTCGACGATCTTCCGGGTCGTGGGCAGGCCGAGTCCGCTCCCCCCGGCCCGCGTTGAGTAAAACGCGTCGAAGACTCGCTCACGCACGCCTTCACTCATGCCCACTCCCGTGTCGGTCACTTCGAGGCAGTTCCAGGGGCCTTCGCTCCGGGTCCGCAGCAACAGTTCGCCGCCGTCGGGCATGGCTTGGCGGGCGTTGATGAACAGGTTGAGCAACGCCTGGCGGAACAATTCCGCATCGAGCGGCATGTGCGGGATGTCGGGTTCGTACTGGGTGCGGGTCACGATCCCTTGCGACATCGCCTGCGGCTCGAAGAAGTCGCGAAGTTCCTCCACGGTATGGTTCAAGTTGGAAGGCTCGCGGAGGAGATCCTGAACGCGGGCGAACCGGAGGAAATTCTCCAGGATGTCTTGAAGCCGCTGCGACTCGCGCCGAAGTCTCTCGATTTTCTGAAGAACCCGGCGCTGGCGCTGATCCTCGGGGTGCTGAAATTCCTCGGCGAGCAGGTCGAGGTTCAAGGACATCGTCGAGAGCGGGTTGCGGATCTCGTGCGCGAGCCCGCCGGCAAGCTGGGCGATCTCGTTGTAGCGGGCTCGAAGGCGGTCGTTCTCTTCCAGAGCGTCCGACGGCTCCGCCGGCGCGAACTCTTCCGGAGGAAGTTCCGTCAGGGTGGTCGCGCTTGAGAAGAGGTCGGTCATCAAGGGGTCCGCTGGAAGAACGCCGGGCTCGGGGGTTGTGCTCGAGGAACTAGAGTGTAACACGGCGGCGAAACGATTCCAAAGGCGCGACGCGAGCCGTTCATTGCTCGATCGCGCTATAGAAACGGGTTGATCCGCAGTCTCCCCTTCAATTTCTGAGAGAGAGAGGTTGCGGATCATTGTGGTTTCAAATACGGCTCGGCGCGGATCTCACGACCCCGCCTTGCATGCCGACGAACGTTGCCGGAGTTTTGGAACGGGTCGCGGACGGCGGGGTCAGGAGACTCGCGCCGCGCCGTTTCCCGTGTCATGTGGACGTAACGCGACGAATCAATCTCTGTCGCGCGGCCCTCGCGGCGGGCCGCCGCCATATCCTCCGCCGCCTCCAGGTCCGCGACGGGGAGGACCACCGGGTCCCCGATCGCCCATCGGCGGGCGTTCCGACTGCGGGGGGGGCTGGTAGGGGTCGGGCTGGCCGCGCTCGGCCAGGGCGGCCTTGCGGGACAACTTGACGCGGTCCTGGTCATCGACGGCGATGGCCTTGACGAGCATCGAGTCGCCGACGCGGCAGACGTCGGAAACCGTGGCAACGTACCCTTCTGACAGTTCACTGATATGGACGAGGCCGTCCTTACCGGGGAGGATCTCGACGAACGCGCCGAAGTCCTTGATCGAGGTCACGCGGCCTTCATAGATCCGGCCGACCTGGACGCCCTCGGTCATCGCCTGGATCTTGTCTCGGGCGGCTTCGGCCCCGGCGGCAGTGGCGCTTGCGAGCGTCACGATGCCGGTGTCCTCGATATCGATCTTGGCTCCGGTCTCTTCCTGGAGGCGACGGATCGTCTTGCCGCCGGGGCCGATGATCAGGCCGATTTTTTCAGGATTGATCTGAATCTGGATCAATCGCGGGGCGTTGCTCGAAATGTCGTCGCGAGGCCGCTTAATGGCGCGAAGCATGGCCCGAAGGATTTCGAGCCGGGCTTCATGAGCCTGGTCGAGCGTCTCGCGGACGATTTGCTCGGAGATCCCCAGGTTCTTGAGGTCGAGCTGGATGCCCGTCACCCCGCGCTGGGTTCCGGCGACCTTGAAGTCCATGTCGCCGAAGTGATCCTCGT
This sequence comes from Isosphaeraceae bacterium, assembly GCA_043738665.1. Classification (GTDB taxonomy): domain Bacteria; phylum Planctomycetota; class Planctomycetia; order Isosphaerales; family Isosphaeraceae; genus JAYUFP01. The sequence continues at coordinate 8,075 of JAYUFP010000828.1, read as the reverse complement.
CGCCGATGATGTCGGTGAGGAGGACGTGCCGGCCGCTGGCTTCGTCATGCACGAGGCCGATCGAGATGCCGCCGACGGGATCGGAAATCGGCACGCCCGCGTCCATCAGGCTGAGGGTCGCCCCGCAGACCGACGCCATCGAGCTTGAGCCGTTCGATTCGAGGATGTCGGACACGATGCGGATCGTGTACGGGAACTCGTTTGAGGGTGGCAGGATCGGCGCGACCGAACGCTCGGCGAGCGCGCCGTGGCCGATTTCGCGGCGTCCTGGGCCGCGGATCGGGCGGACCTCGCCGACGGCGAACGACGGCATGTTGTAGTCCAGCATGAACTTCTTGCTGAACTCGTCCATGATTCCGTCGACCCGCTGCTCGTCGGCACCGGTGCCGAGCACCGTGGTAACGAGCGCCTGCGTCTCACCGCGCTGGAAGATCGCCGAGCCGTGGGCACGCGGCAGAACGCTGACCTCACAGGAGATCGGACGGAGGTCGCGGGGACCCCGGCCGTCGGCCCGCTTTCCGTCGAGGATCAACTCGCGGACGACCTTTTCCTCGAATTTGTAGAACGAAGCCTTGACCTGCGCGGGCGTGGCTTCAGTCGACCCTTCGGGAGAAAGATCGGCCTGGGCCCGCTTGAGCAGATCCTTGGTCGCGGTTCCGCGTTCGGCCTTCAGATGGATCTGCTTGGCGTTCCGCATGTCATGAGCGTATCGCTCGTAAAGCGTATGGAGCAGGCCGTCGTGGACGGCGGGCGGGTGCTCGTAGGCGGGAAGCCCCGCGGCGGCGAGCAACTCGTGCTGCAGCGCGATCACTTCCTGGTTCCAGCGGTGAGCCTGGACGATCGCCTCGTACATCTCGGGCTCGGGTAGTTCCTGTCCGAAGCCTTCGATCATGACGATCGCGCTTGAGGTGCTGGCGACGACGAGGTCGAGGTCGCTGTGTTTCATCTCGTCGGCGGTGGGCAGGGCGACGAACTTACCTTCGATGCGGGCTAGGCGGATGCTGCCGACGGGGCCGAAGAACGGAAGGCGGGCGAGGATGAGACTTGCCGAGGCTCCCATCATGGAGAGGACATCGGCGTCGTTCTGGCGGTCGGCCGAGATCGGGCCGGCCTGGATCTGCACTTCGTCGCGATAAGTGTTCGGGAAGAGCGGGCGGATCGGCCGGTCGATGAGCCGCGAGGTAAGGATCTCTTTGGTGGTGGGCCGCCCTTCGCGCTTGATAAAGCCGCCGGGGAACTTGCCCGCGGCGTACACTTTTTCGCGATAGTCGACGGTCAACGGGAAGAAGTCGAGACCTTCACGGCCTGGTCCGGCGACCGTGGCCACGAGCGTCATGGTGTCGCCGACGCGGACGACGACCGCGCCGCTGGCTTGTTTCGCGAGCCGTCCGGTTTCAATCGAGACGGTTTTGCCCCCAATCGAACGCTCGACGGTCACAGGTCGGCGTGGGGCGATCGGCGTGCTGGACATGGTGTACACCTACGTTCGCCGGCGGACTTTCGTCGGTGGCGTGCGAGTCGGTTCACAAGACCTTCGGGTGAGATCACCCTAAAGCTCGTGGACTCACTGGGAAGAGAAAGCGGAAGTAAGCCGAGACCTAAACACCGCAAGGCCCCATGGATACGAACCCTTTGGGCGACCCATGGAGCCGAGAAGGGGGAATCGGCCGGGCGGACCCGACCTGGGCCGGGCCTGCGGGCTTACTTCCTGATGCCAAGACGGGCAATCACTTCAAGGTAGCTCTTGCGGTTGTGGAGCCTCAGATACTTGAGGAGGCTCGACCGCCTGGAAACCATCATCAGCAGCCCTCGGCGGCTGGCGTGGTCCTTCGCATGGGTCTTGAAATGATCCGTCAGGTCGGTGATCCGGGCCGTCAACAGCGCGATCTGAACCTCGGGTGAACCCGTGTCTTTCTCGACGCGGCCGAAAGAACCCATGATCTCCTGCTTTTTCTCCTTCGTGATCGCCATCGCACGCCCCAAAACCGCCGGCTTTGGTCTCAAAGCCTTGTGTCATAAATCCTACGCTGGAAGAGCAATACTCTAGGCGATCGGCCTGCGGATTGCAATGCCCTCTTGACGACCGATCGCATCAATCCCCAATTGAACCTGCTCCGGGAGAGCGAGGCTCCTGTCGAGCTGTGTCATACCGTCGCCGGATGTTGCCGGCTCGGCGGGAGCCTCGAATTCCCGTTGTCGATCGATTGCCGCACGGCCTTCATGGAGCCGGGTTCGCGGGTCGCGTGGCTGTACCCACCCCTTGTCGCATCGCGTCGATCCCCGCTCCCCAGGTGAACTGGTGGAAACTCCCGGCCCAGCGACGATTGATCTCGATCTTGCCGTCGGGACCGAGGCCCACCGCCGACCCGGCGATGAACACGAACGCCGCCACAATTCCCCACGCGGGCCAGAGCCTTGGCCATCCCAGAATGTCATGCGGAGGGCGGAGTTCGGTCAATCGCCTCGGCCGGAAGAAGAGGATCACGGCGACGAACAGGCTCAGACTCGTCACGGTCAAGCCGAGTCGAAAGCCCGCTGGAACATACTCGAACCGCACCGTGTGTTTGCCGCCCGTCAGAGCCACGGCGCGGAACATGAGCCAGGCGGGGCGGACTGGCGCTTTTTTGCCGTCGACTGTCGCCGACCAGCCGGGGTCGAAGGTGTCGGCGACCGTGAGATAGGCCGGGCCGTCGGCGACGGTCTCGATCTCCATGACTTCGGGGTCGTCGCGAACGAGCTTCATGGTCCCGTTGACCTCCGCGTCTTCGGAGACGGGTCGATCGGGGTCTTCGACCACGGGCCGATTGCGGACGGCTTCGCCGAGTTTCCGCAGCGCTGTGTGTGCCGCACCGGGGCTGGGCGCGTAAACAGGGCGTCCGAGGAGCCGGACTCGCGGTAAAGCCTTCGTGTTTTTGAAGATCGTGGCCGTTCCCGCCGTCTCCCCTTTGCCCATCTCCGAGGCCCGACGGCGCCCGGTCAAAAGGTGCGTGACGCACTGAAGGTCGAAGCGGGCTTGCCCCTCGGTGGCGTTGTCGTTGAACGCGACGAGCCGAAGGGAGATGAGCGGCGTCTCGCCCCTCGCGGAGGAGAGCCCCCACACCGGCGCGAGGCTCCAGTCAAGGGGATCGCGGACCGCGAAGAAGTCGACCGGTTCCGACGCATAGCCCGGCTCACCCGCCGAGAAGTCGGCGGAGCCGAAGATCCGGGCGACGTCTGGGTCCTTGAGAATTCGAGTCGCGCTCGCGGGGGGGACGGTCCAGTAGCTCGGGTCGATCGTCGGCGCGTCGTTCCAGTGCGAACCGAGGAGGTCGAGGATCACGACCAGCGGGAGCAACCCGCAGGCGACAGCACGACGACGAGGGATTCGCGACCGCGCCGCGAGGATCAGCGCCCAGCCGGTCACCGCGAGGACCGCCGACCGGGTATACGCCCACGAGAGATCCTCGGCGAGCCAGCGGTTGCGGTTGACGTGGTAGGGGATCGTCGACCGACCGACCCCTTGCAACGCCGGCATATACGCATAAACAAGAATCGGGATCGAGCCGAGCACAAGGATCAAGGCCAGCGTCAGCGGCCAGCGAATGCGGACGACGAAGCCGCGAGTCATCCGGTCGACGCCGACCGCCGCAAGTGCCGCGACCGCGAGCGAAGCCCAGAGGTGAAACCGCACGGGGATTCGCGACGACCCCGCCACGGGGACCCGATTCGCGTAATCGAAAATACAAGTGAAGCGCCCGAGCATCAATAACGAGGCGACCCCCGCCAGGATCACCCAGAACGCGACCCAGCGATCGCGGCACGCCGCGGCGCCGATCACCGCGAGGGCCAAGGCCGTGAGCCCGAGATAGGCGTTCATTTCATGATATGGGTAAAACCCGTCCATCCAGTCCGTGTCGCGCGCGCGAGTCCCGTAAGCCTCGCGAACGACCAGGGCGGGTAATAATTCGGGGTGCCAGGAGCCGTACGTCAGCTCGTTCCACGTCAGCCCCCCTGCCCTCGGCGAGCGGTCGAGCAGCTCTTTCGAGGGGATCCACTGCACGGCCGCGAGTCCCACGCCCAGGCCGATCAAGGCCCCGCCGATCACGAGCGCCTGGATCCGGCTGCGCAGGCCTGTCTCGGTGGCCGCCCGGTAGAGCGAGTAGAGCCCGACGAGGGCCGCCGTGAAGAGCGTGTCCTGAAGGTGACCCGCGAAGACCTGGCAGGCCAGGGCGGCGGCACCGAGAGCGATTCCCGAAGTCTTTCCCCGGTCCCAGGCCCATTCGGCCGCCCAAATAACGAGCGGAACACTCGTCAGCGCGTTATTCATGCTCGTGTGAATGAAGTGAGCCCACACGAACCCGCTGAACCCGAAGACCGCCGCCCCGGTGAGAGACCCGCTCGGCCCGACGTGCCTCCGGAGCCACCCGTAGGTCGCCAGGCCGGTGAGCCAGACCGAGGCGACGTTATCGAGGTTGAACGCCTTCCACGTGACCATCCACGGGTAGAAGACAAACTTCAACGGATGCAGATATCCCGCCTGACTCTCGCTGAAAAGCGGCATCCCGCAGTAAAGCCCGGGGCACCACCGAGAGAACCGGCCGAGCTTCATTTCTTTCGCGAGGAAGTCTCGGTAGGCGAAGTTGATCTCGGTCACGTCGAAGTAAAAGAAGGCCTTCTTCAGGGAGACCGCGTCCCAGAAAAAGAGGACGACGGCGGCAGTCCAGACCGCGAGCGCGAGCAGGTCGGCAAGGCCGAGGGGCCTGCGATCGGGTTCCCAAGCGGTGTCAACGGGCGACGTCGGCCGTTCCAAGAGCGTTTCCCCTGCCACAGAAGTGAATATCGAAAGAGAGAGCGACTCCCGGAGTAGGTCGGATGAACCCGGTCAACTCGTTCCCAAGCTCCGCGTGGGAATGCCGTTTTGGACGCTCTGCGTCCGCATTTGCTGCCAACCAGACGACGCGGAGCGTCGAAGACGGCATTCCCACGCGGAGCGTGGGAACGAGGGGGGCGCGGCACTTGATGAGTCTTAGTCGACCGACTCTCGGCAACCCCTCTCCGGATCAGTGAATCAAGGCCTCATCAAAATCGACACCCCGCGCGCCCGAGCGATGACCCGATACCCCTCGCGAACGGCCTTGTCCTGGAAGTGGCGGCCCTCGGAACTCGGGCGGGTCACGACCGCCGCCTCACCGGCTTTCTTCCATTCCGGGAACCGATTCGGGTAGATCGGAAATGGGGCTCCTCGAACGCGACCGCCGGTCAAAAATGACAACCGGTAGACGTCCCAGTAACCGCCTTCGATCCACGAGACGTTCGGATGGTCCCTGAGCCACTCCAGCGTGGAGTCGTCAACCGACTTCGTCAACGGCAGAGCCGAGCCTCCGACCCATCCGAATCGAGAATACCAGCGGACGGCGTCGGCCGTCATCAAGACGGCGAGCAAAACGGTGACGCCGGTCGCGGCATAGTATCCCCGTGTGCCAATCCGAGTAATGCGTTCCGCGAGGAGCCCGAATCCCAGGGCCAGGGGCGCGAGCAAGCTAACAAGATATCGATAGTTGTCAGAATTGAAGATGTTCCGATTCGCCACGAATCCCGCGAGCGTTGCCGCGGAAGACAGAAACAACCCGAGACAAACGACGCGGGCGGACGTCGGGCCGGTCAGGGTCGCGACGATCAAGGCGATCAACGACGCCGAGGCCAGCGAAAGGGTCAAGCCGGTCACCGCCGCCGAGAGGGCGCTGAACGGTTCGCGGCGACGTGTCGTCGCCGCACCCGAGAGCGACGCGGGGTCGGGGTCCGCTTCGAGTCCGGGCAACTTGTGCCCGGCGATCAGTCGGGGTATGCACTCCTCCGCGAGTAGCCAGCCGTGCGAAGCGAGGAGTTCGGGCTCGCGGGTGATCGCGAATTGGTCACCGTAGGCGTCGTAGGGGTCCAACCGGGCACCCACCGGTCTCGGCCAGACTCCGCCGACGAATCCGAGAATGAACACTAATGCCGACAGCACGGATCGACGATTCATCCCAGCGAGCAGCCGGCCGGCCGACGACGCGAGCAGAATCCCGCCGATCGTCACCGAGAGCATCGAATCGAGATAGAAACCGAAGCCGCACCAGAGACCGAGTCCAAGCACGCGCGTTCGCCCCCCGCGCTCCCACGCTTCGGCCAGCAGCGCGAAGGCTCCGGCATGCCACGCCGCCGCCACGAGGTGCCCGCCGGTGATCCTCGCCGAGAGCCACAAAACCCCCGTCGAAGCAAACGTGAGCGGGACGAGCGACCAACCCGCCACTTCCAGGCCTCCGACACGCCATGCGAGCCGGAACGTCGCCGCAAGCAGCCCCAGATAGGCGAGCGTGCCGCCGCTGACGAGGGTCGTCGGGTTGGCTCCCCAGAGCAACGCTTGCGGGAGTGATAACAAGACCGCGCCGGTGCCCATGAACGGCGTGCCGGGGTAGTGCCAACGAAAGTGCCCGTGAGTCGCTTCGAGAAGGGTCAGGCCGTCGACGGCGAGGTCGCTGTCCATATGGTCCGACGCGTTCAGGATCAGGGGGATCCGGATCAGCACTACCCAAATCGCGGCGAACACGAACGCCACCCGGGGCCACCTCGGTGTCGTTCGCCGCCCGTTCACGTCGTCGCGCCCGCCATCGCCGTGAGCTGCACGATCGAGCGGTTCAGCTCCTTGGCGAGATATTCACGCCCTTTTTTGACGTGGATGTGATCCCAGGGCAAAACCTCGTTGACCGGGCGCTCGCGCTGGCTGTAGAACGGGACGTCGATTCCGAGTTCCTCGAACGTCGACCACCAGAGCCGGTGGTTGAAGTACTCCGACCACGCGTCGAGCCGAGCCCCGCGCCGCCAGACTTCTTCCATGGCGTCGGCGACCCGCCGGTCGCCTCGCGTGAGAATTCCTTCGAGCAAGCTCCGCTCGATGTCGTGACACTTGACGGTCACGCTCCGGAGCTTCACCTTGGACCGCAAATACTTGTGAGCCCAGCGGAAATACTCGCGGTCTTGCATGCCGTTCCACTGATACGGCGTGTGCGGTTTGGGGACGAAGTTGGAGACGCTCGCGGTGACGTCGGCGTAACGCCCAGTGACTTCTTTGCCGATCCGTGCGATCTTCTCGGCCATCTCGACGATGCCGTCGAGGTCGATGGGCCGTTCACCGGGGAGCCCGCACATGAAGTAGAGCTTGACTTTCCGCCAGCCGCGACGGAACGCTTCGGCCGCGCCGTCATAGAGGTCGTCGTTATTGATGGGCTTGCGAATCTGCTCTCGCATGTCGTCGCGGGCCACTTCGGGGGCCAGGGTCAGGCCGCCTCGTCGTCCCTCTTGAAGCAAAGCCGGGATCTTCTTCAAGGTCTCGGTGATCCGCAGGCTCGGCAGCGAGATCTTCACCCCGAGAGGTGTGAAAACCTCGCTCATCTTGGTGACGAGTTCCTCGAAATGGGGGTAGTCGCTGGTCGACAAAGAGAGCAGGCTGATCTCGTCGTAGCCGGTGTTCCTGTAGCTGGCGAGCGCGGCGGCGATGATCGTCTCAACGGTCCGATACCGCAACGGCCGTTTGATGACCGTGCTCTGGCAGAACCGGCACTGCCAGGGGCAGCCTCGCATGATCTCGATGGCGATCCGGTCGTGGGCGGTCTCCACGAACGGGACGATCGGGAAGAGCGGGAGCGGGGTGCCGTCGAGGTCGTCGATCACACAGGGCTTGATCGCCGCCGGGACGTCGTCGCGGAGCCGGTAGATCTCCTGAATCGTGCCGTCTTCGTTGTAACGAGGCTCGTAAAAGCGGGGGACGTACGCCCAGTTCACGGCGCCGGCGATTTTCGCGAGCTTGTCTTCGCGGGACAGATCGGGGTCGCCCTGCATGGCCTTCCACATGTCGCAGACGACGGGGAGGCTGGGCTCGCCGTCTCCGATCACGAAGAGGTCGATGTAGTTGGCGATCAGCTCGGGGTTCTGGGCACCCGGGCCCCCGGCGATCACCAGCGTGTCATCGGGGCCGCGGTCCTCGGCCCGCAAGGGGATCTTGCCGAGGTCGAGCATTGTCAACACGTTCGTGTAGCAGATCTCGTACTGGAGCGAGAAGC
>JAYUFP010000827.1:0-3463 GCA_043738665.1 Isosphaeraceae bacterium | reverse complement strand
GAGGGAAAGATCCACTTCGGCCTGGCGGCGATCAAGGGGGTGGGGCTGAGAGCGGTCGACGCGATCGTCGAGGCGAGGAAGGCGGGCGGGCCGTTCAGCGGGCTCGACGACCTGTTCGAACGCGTGCCGACGGGGAGCGTGAACCAGGCATGTGTCGAAGCCCTGATCAAGGCGGGAGCCTTCGACAGCCTGGGAGGGCGCCGAAGCCAGTGGCTTGCCGTCCTCCCCCGTGCCGCGCAGGCCGGGCTTACCGCGCAGGAAGACCGCAGGCGGGGGCAGAAAAATCTGTTCGACATGTTTGCGGATTCCGAGCCGACCGCGTCCGCGAAGGGCGCGAAGAACGGCGCCGGGCAGGCCAGCGCCGTCTCCAGTCTCCCCGACGTCCCCGAGCTTCCCGACGTCGAGAAGCTCGCCGAGGAGAAAAGAGTCCTCGGTTTTTATATGTCGAGCCATCCCTTGACACGGCACGCCTCGGTGCTGGGGGCGCTCGCGACGCACCGGGTCAGCGAGCTCGGCTCGGTGGGCGAGAAGACTGAGGTGATTCTCGGCGGAATGATCACGGCGGTTCAGTTGAAGAGCGTCTCCAAGAGCCGCTCGGGCCTGACCCGCATGGCCAAGCTGACTTTTGAGGACCTCAGCGGCTCGACCCCGGCGATGCTCTGGCCCGAGGAGTTCGCGAAGTTCGAGTCGGTCCTCAAGAACGACACGATCGGCTTCGTCCGCGGCACGCTCAACCGCACCCGAGATCCCGCGGAACTCGTCGTGACCAAGATCATCCCGCTGGCCGACGCCCCGGGCGAGCTTTCCCGGGGGGTGGTCGTGACCTTGCGGAAAGGGGATATCGAGGAGCCGGGCGACCTCGAACGGCTTTTGCGAATGATCCGCCGCCGTCCTGGAAACCTTGACGTCTATCTCGAACTGATGGGTCTGACGGGCGTCCGTCGCGCGATCTACCGTGTCGGCCCCGCGTTGAAGATCCGTTACGACGACACGCTCATCTCCGACCTGGAGTCGACGGTTCGCGCCGGTAACGTCAGGCTGGTGGGCCACAAAGGCGCGACAGCCCGCGTCGAAGCCGCCGCCCCGGTCGCCGGCCCCGCTCGCCAGGAAGCCGACTTTTCCGAAGAACCCGACGATCTCGATCCGTGAAGCTTTGCAGGGCGACGGGAGGCCTCCGGGGACGGCGGGGATGGCGGAGGTCCGACTTCCGCCAAGCTACCATGAAGATTCACTCAATCTTCACGCACCAGGCGTGGAGTTCCCTATAATGCGATGGCGTGGGTGAGGACGTTCGGTCCCCCGCACCGTGCGAACGCGGTCGTGCGTACCCCGTCGCAACTCACCGAACTGTGTGGATCTAGACAACTAGATCTTCACAAATCATTCATTGGCGTTCCGTAAATCTGTTGCGACAATCCTACGGATGACACGCTCGGTGAGAATCGAAGACCCACCCGGGACGGGCTCCCGGCGAACGCCGAGTTCCGCGGGTCAAAGCGAATCAAACGGAATGAGCCGTCTCAGTCTCCCGCGTCCCGGAATATCCCGCGTCCCGGCCGACGTCTTCATCGTGTCGTGCCGTTGTCGGGTTGTTTCCTTCACGAACAGAGAAAAGAATGCTCAGACGATCCTGGTTCGCGGTCCTTCCGGCACTCACGGCCGCCCTCGCGATCGGTTGCGGCGGTGCCGGCGACGCGGTGCCCAAGCTCTCGCTGAATCCCGTCAAGGGGAAAGTTGTTCTTGATGACGGCAAGCCGTTGACGGCGGGCCGGGTCGTCCTGGTTTCACCGACTACCGGGATCTCGCCGAACGGAAAAATCGGCCCCGATGGCTCATTCGTGTTGAGTTCGGGCGAACAAGGCGAAGGCGCGCCTGCCGGCGATTACAAGGTCAAGATCGAGCCCGAGTTCGCCCTGGGTGCCTCAAGCGCCAAGCCCAAGGCGGGCGGCAAGCTCCCCTTCGCCGGCATCTACGTCGACGAAGACACTTCCGGGTTGAAGGTGACCGTCAAGGACGGTGACAACTCCCTTGAACCCTTCAAGCTCGCGAAAAGAAACACCGCGCGGGCGGGGATTTCATCCTCGTCACGGGGTGGCACGCGAGATTGACGCACGCGGTATTGCTGCCGATCGGATCGGCCGGGCGTTCCGGCCGCTCCGTGTTCTTTTTCCGTTGTTTATCTTCCAGAAAGAAGTGAATCCATGAGTCGACGACTCCGTTCCTCTTCGACCCGAGCGTTTACGCTCATCGAGCTTCTGGTTGTGATCGCGATCATCGCCGTGCTCATCGCCCTCCTTCTACCGGCCGTGCAATCCGCCCGCGAAGCGGCCCGCCGCGCTCAATGCACCAACAACCTCAAGCAAATCGGCCTGGCACTCCACAACTACGAGAGCTCGAACACCGCCTTCCCCCCGTCGGGCGAGTCGACCAACTTTTCGACCACCCCCGCATCGACCCAGTTCATCGACAACGGCTGGAGCGCTCTGGCCCGCCTCCTGCCGTACCAGGAAGGCGGCACCTCGTTCAACGCCCTGAACTTCAGCGTCGATTACAACGAGATCACCGGGATGAACTTCACAGGTGCTTCGAACGTCGTCGCCAACTTCCTTTGCCCTTCCGCGGTGCGTGCGACCGGTGGCGGCACGGACGGGATCGACCCGAATGACGCCATCACCACCACCTTCGGCCGCGGCTACGGCATGGCCGACTACGGTGCGACCTGCTACACCGACATCGACCCGAACGCCCTGAGCGGCGGTGCCGGCTCGACCCTCGCCGTTCCTTACCGCAACAAGCTGAGCCGCGTCAACGGCCTGCTCAAGGCCGGGTCGACGAGGATCTCGGAAGTCATCGACGGCACCAGCAACACCATCATGGTTGCCGAAGACGCCGGCCGTGACGCCCGCTTCCTCAGCCCTTACACCGAAGCATACTATGACGGCGTGAACGCCCGACCGATCCGTGGCATGGGACCCGCCGGCCCCACCGCCTACCGCCGATACTGGCGCTGGGCCGAGCCCGACCAGTCCTACGGCGTCTCGGGTGGCCCCAACAACAAGTTCCGTCCCATGAACGAAGCCGGAAGTTTCAATTCGAGCGGAACGACCGCCGGGAACAACGCCGGGGCCAATGACGAGATGTTCTCGTACCACCCCGGTGGCGTGAACGCCCTCTTCGGCGACGGCAGCGTCCGCTTCCTCAAAGACTCCGTGAACGTCAAGACGCTCCGCGGACTCGTCAGCCTCGGCGGCGGCGAAGTGATCTCGGCCGACTCGTACTGAGTCGGGTCGATCGCGAGCCTCCGACAGAAATCGTGAAGAACCCGGGGTCGATCATCGATCCCGGGTTCTTTCGTTTTCGTCGCGGACCGTTCTCAACCGGCGAGGAACTCCAGCCCCGGGGAAAAGCGCCGGGTCGTGAACCGCGAGCCGACCAGTGTGCAGTCTGATCGTTCCGAATGCTC
>JAYUFP010000826.1:0-3468 GCA_043738665.1 Isosphaeraceae bacterium | reverse complement strand
GTTCTCGCTCATTCTCCGTCATTCGTTTTTATTTCCAGTTGTGATCACGTCTTTCTTCGAGGAATACGCACAATGTCTCGCATTCGCACTCGTTCCGCGTTCACCCTGATTGAGTTGCTGGTGGTGATCGCGATCATCGCGGTTTTGATCGCCCTGTTGCTCCCCGCCGCGCAGTCGGCCCGCGAGGCCGCCCGCCGCGCCCAGTGCGTCAACAACATGAAGCAGCTCGGCCTGGCGATGCACAACTACCACGACGTCAACGGCGCCCTGCCGCTGGGCCGGACCCTTCAGTCGGGCACATACCGGCCGTTCTCGCAGCAGGCGAGAATCCTCGGGTTCATGGAGCGGACGAACATCTTCAACTCCCTGAACTTCATGCTGGGCAGCTACGACGTGTCGAACGTCACGGGGGCGTCGCTCACCGTCAACACGTTCCTCTGCCCCAGCGACTCCGGCTCGCAGATCCCCTTGGGCTTGATCGTCGCGGGACACGCCTCGGGCGGTGTGAACTACCGTGCCAATGAGGGGACCAGCGTCGCCATGTGGTACGGGACCGACGACTCGTCGAACGTCAACAACAACACCGCCGTCATCCGCCCCAACGGCCTGTTCTTCAGCAACAACATGATCCGAATCGCCGACATCATCGACGGCACGAGCAACACGGCCGCTTTCAGCGAGCACGTCCTGGGCGACTTCAACAACGCGATCTCCACCGACCTCAGCGACACCTATTCGCCGGGAACCCACCCGCTCAGCTCCGACGACGCCCTTCTCTTCTGCAGGCAGGCCGACCCCACCAACCTCTCCCAGCAAGGGTACTCCAACGTCGGTGCCCCCTGGACCTACGGCTACCACTCGACCACGAGCTACTGGCACTCCGCGCCGCCGAACTCGCGCTCTTGCATGTTCCCGCCGTCGCGGATCTCCACGACCGCCAACAGCCGCCACGCAGGCGGAGTGAACGTCACGATGGCCGACGGGTCGGTCAAGTTCGTCAAGAGCACGGTGAACATCCAGGCCTGGAGAGGCCTGGGAACCCGCAACGGCGGGGAAGTCATCAGCTCGGATAGTTACTGATACGGACGCGAGAATGGCCGACGGGCAATGGCCGATGGTCAATGCTCAATGGCCGATGGTCAATGCTCAATGGCCGATGGCCGATGGCCGACACGGATAAGCGACCCATCGGCCATCGGTCCGCAATTATCGATCATTGCTGATCGGATATCGTCCTCAACCGTCGGTCATTGGTCATTGTCCATCGTTTATTTTCCCGTCATAAGGAGTCCGCACTCATGCCTCGGCTCGTCAACGCTCGAAAAACCTGGTGGCTTGCGGGTGTCATGGTCGTGCTGGTGTCGATGGGCTCGGGGTGCAGCCGGAACGGACCCACCGCCGACGCCGGCCAGGCCGAAGAGGCGCTCCGCGTGGTGCTCGACGCCTGGAAGGCCGGGGGCACGCCCGCGGAACTCGGCAAGCGTTCGCCCGCGATCCACGTCAACGACCTGGACTGGCGCGACGGCTTCCAGCTCGTCAGCTACAAGCCGAGTTCCCAGGGAAGGCTCGCCGGCTTCGACATGAACTACGCCGTCACCCTTGAACTGAAATCCCCCAAGGGCAAGTCGGTCAAGAAAACCGCCGTCTATACCATCACGACCCGGCCCGAATGCCTGGTCTTGCGTCAAGAAGGGTGAGAAGCGACTTCGACCCGTCGACCAACCTTCCCAACAGGTGATCCCCAGATGAAGACATACGGAAAGTACCTCGCCGCGCTGCTCATCGCCGCCCCCACGCTGTCACGGGCCGCGGACGTCCCCGCCTCCGACACTCCCAGGCCCGTCGCCGTGACCCGCAAAGAACTCAAGGAACAGCTCGAACGCTCAAAGCAGTCGCAACCGAGGCTGCCGCTCCCCGCGCCGACCGACGAAGACGTGGCCGCGGCCAAGGCAAGGGGAGTCCAGGGGGCCATGAGCGGCATCATCAACAACGGCCGGATGCGCAAGCTCTATCTCCCGACCGAAATCCTCGGCGGCGGCTTCTCTCGCGAGCCGGACCCGACCATGACCTTGAACAACACGTTCAAGACCATGTTCTTCTGGATCGTCTCCCGCGCCAATAACTGCACGTATTGCTCCGGCCACCAGGAAGTGAAGCTCTCGGGAGACGGCGTGAAGGAAGAGACCATCGCCGCGCTGGACGGAGACTGGTCCGAATTCACCCCCGCCGAACGCGCCGCGTTCGCCTTCACCCGCAAACTCACGTACGAGCCCGACAAGCTCAACGACGCCGACATCGACGCCCTCCGCAAGCACTACAACGACTTGCAAATCCTTGAGATCATCACGTCCGTCGGCGGCTTCAACGCCATGAACCGCTGGACGGGTGCCCTGGCGATCCCCCAGGAAGACCACCGCGTTTACCTCACGCCAACCCCCGCGAAGTACGAAAACGCGAGGAGCCTGGTCGCCCCGCTGCCCAAGAACGGCTCCACGAACGAACCCGTTTGTGCCGGTCCCGCCGACCGCGGCCCGCTGGAAACCCCCGCACAGGTCGAAGCGGCCCTCGAAGCCGCCCGCAAGCGGACACCCCGGCTCCCCCTGGCGTCGGAAGATCAGGCCAAGGCCCTGCTCCCCGCCGACTGGTCGGGCTCGGGGCCGCTGCCGCAGTGGGTCCGGCTTCTGGCGAACTTCCCCAAGACCGGCAAGAGCCTGATCGCCCTGAACCACCACTCCGAAACCAAGGGACGCCTGAGCGCGAAGCTCAAGGCCGAGATCGCCTACGTCGCCGCCCGCAACGACCGCGCCTGGTACGCCCTGAGCGTCGCCAGGAACCGCCTGAAGGACCTGGGCTTCAGCGAAGACGCCATCAACGCCCTCGACAAGCCCGGAGCGGACACCCCCCGGGGTGAACTTCTCGTGCTCGGTCTGGCACGCAAGCTGACCATCGACCCCGCCCTGATCACCGACGCCGACATCGCCGGTCTCCGAAAGCAGTTCTCCGACCACGAGGTCGCCGAGATCGTGTATCAGGTCACCCGGGCGGCCAACTTCGACCGCGTGACCGAAGCCGCGGGGCTTCGCCTGGATCGTTAATCATTTCGCTGCGAGCCCGGAAGAAATCTCCCTCACGCTCGGCGAGGGTCTCCCGACCCCGCCGGGCGCGCCTCGCTCCCGCCAAGGCCATTCACTGTTTCAAAATGGGGAAAGTAGGTAACAGGGTGCCACGGGTTCGTACTCGAACCCGTGCGCTCGGCCGTGGCTTGGGCGCACGGGTTCGAGCACGAACCCGTGGCACCCATCAGCCTGATTCCATGTCGCCCAGATTGAAACAATCAATGGCCCTGTGCGGCGGGGGAAGGCCTTGGCATCGGCTGAAACGAAGTGAACATCGACTCGGGAGGAAGTGAGCGGTCGCGAAACCCTGAGACGATCGCCCTCTCCCCGGCTTTGCGGGGAGAGGGAGGGG
>JAYUFP010000825.1:0-3477 GCA_043738665.1 Isosphaeraceae bacterium | reverse complement strand
AAACCGGCGGGAAAACGCCGCATTCGCTCTTTCCGATCCGTCATCAGCCATCCGTCATCAGCCATTTCCTAGCCAATTCCTTTCCGGACAGACTCTTACGCCGTCTGCTGAATCCAACTCGACGCGATCGCGTGGAGGTCGGGCTCGGCCGCGGACTTTCCCGCGAAATAGTGATGTTCCAGCGATTGGATCGACGCGGCGAGTTCCTGTTTCTGCACGGGGGGAAGCCCGTCGTTGTGTTGGATATCCTTGAGCAGGCCGAGCACGGAGAACGCCGTGACTTGCTCGGGCATCGCGTAGCGCCCCGCGACAGCTTTCTTACCCGTGGATTTTCTCGCCCAGATCGCCGCGGGGATCGTGGCGGCCAGGATTAACGCGAGAAGCCCGGCGGCTCGCCAGACGTAAGCATAACTCGGCTTGCCGTATTTCTCTTCGAGGGCGACCACGGGGCCGACCGCGGCGAGGTCGGCATCGGCGTAGCGCTGGTGGAGCATTTCCTTGACGTCCGTCTTCGCCTCGGCGAAGTGGAACTCCTTGGGGACTGCCGGCAAGCCCTCCTCGGCCTGGAGGTTCACGAGCCACGCGCGCTCCGAGAGTACCGCCGTCTTTTCCCCTTCGGAGTCGAACTTGGAGACCGACAGCCCCTGGTCCTCGGTTTTCCCTCGGACAAAACCTGGGCTCTTGATGTCGAGAATGGAGTCGATCCCGGGCACCAGCCCCCGCGATATGGCCTTCACTTCGAGGATCAGCTTGCCGTCCTTCGCCTGCCGTTCGTCGAGCGTCTGCGTGACCTTCAGCCCCTCGAAAGGCCGCGTCGGCGGGGTCTTCACACCGGCATCGACGGGGATCACGGGCGACTCGGCGGGGAGGATCACGTAGCCCGAGGTGTCAAGAAAGTCGAGGTCGAGCCGCAGGGGCGGTATCTTGTCGACCTCGGGATTCTTCGCTTTCATCAAGACGTAGGCATAGGGCGTCACGCGCCAGCCGTACTCGGCCGTGGCCTTGGAGTTGACCTTCTCGTCCTGGAAGGTCACCGAGAGGACCTGGAAGTGATCTTGTAGGGCCTTGGTGGCGGCCTCCTGGAACTTGTCACGGTAGTTTTCCAGGGGGCGTCCGTAGTTGTAGAAGAAGAAACCTGTGTTCTGATTTTGATTCTGGAGGTAACGGCCGAAGCCGCCGCTCTCGCGCTCGATCTCGCGGGTGTGGCGGATGTTCACGAAGACGCCGAACGGCTTGTCGTGGCCGACGTCAGTCGAGCCGTCGATGATCGTTTCGAGCTTCAGTTCGGTGACGAGGTCCTTGTAGTAGTCGTAGACCTTGCGGGCCTCGTGCGCCTGCTTGTGGTCGCCGACGATCTCGAAGCCGCCCTTCAGATAGCGAAACTTCACCGAGGGGCTCAGCGCGCTCATCCGTGTAAACAGGTCGTTCGCGAACTTGCCCACATGGCGGCTGGCGGCGAGGCCGGGGAGGGCGTCGATCGCCTGCTTGATCAACGCGGGCTGGCGGACGTCGGGGACGGTTTTCTCGTCGATCGCCGGCATGTCGCACGCGCCAAGCGAGGCGTAGAACCACATCTGGTACGGCTCGGCGGTTTCCTTGTCTTCGGCGAGCTTCGTGACGTTCTTGGCATAAAGCTCAGCGGCGTGGCGGAACCGGGCGAGAGCGTCGGCACGCTGCTTGGTGAACAGGAGGGTGGGGTCGAGTTCCTGGCGGAAGTTGTTCTCGTCGTGGGCGACCGCCGCCCCGGCGAGTTCGAGCGACCATTCGCCGGGGTACTTCTTGAGGCCGCTATCGACCACTGCCCGGGCGAGTTCATACCCCCTGAGCACTTCGCCCCGGATGTCTTTCTCGCGACGCTTGGTCTTGTTTTGCTCCTGAACGGCGGGCTGCCGCCAGACGCTCGCGAGGTTCGTCCGCATCTGCTGAACGAGCGCCGCGAGAGTCTCGGGCTTGAGGCCGTCGAGCGAGCCGAAGACCGACTCGATGGCGTCGACCCGGTAGACCTCCGCCGAGCTGTGGCACGCGGTGAACGCCGACGCCAGCAGTTTTTCGTCGAGCTTCTCCAGCGGCAACGCCCGCAGCTTCTTGACCCATCCCGCCAGTTCCTTGAGGTTCCGCTCCTGCTTCGAACGCGTCAGCGGGATGCTCTCCGCCTTGCGCTCGAAACCGAACATATACATGTAGATGTTCGTACGGTTCCGCTCGGCGTTGGGGTCGTGGTTCCGGGTCCAGACCTTGACGAACTCCTCCGCGAGACTCTTAGCCTTCGCCGGGTGGGTCTTCGCGAGCGCTTCGATGTAAGGAAACGCCAGCGCGTCCTCGCCCACCTTAAGGTAAAGCTGGGCGACCGTCGAGGCGAACTTGGGCGCGAGACCGGGATCGAGGAGCTTGGTCCACGCAGGGCCGGGACGGGATTCAAGGACGTCGGCGACGCGGACGGCCTTAGGCATGTTCGGGTTGTTCATCATCATGCCGTTCATGTTGCCGTCGTTGTTATTATAATAAAAGTTCCCGAACTGGTCGCGCCTCATCGACGGGCCGAGGCTCGTCGAGTCGTCGAACTGTTGCGAGAAATCCGCCTCGCCCATCCACGCCGAGGCGAGCAGGCTGAGGGTCGTCCCCCAGCCCGAGGCGAGTTCGGGGGACGCCTTCAACAACGCATCCACGGCGGTCTTCTGGAGTTCAAGCGACTTCTTGCGGAAGTCGGCGTCCTGAGCGTGTGACTGAATCCCCTGCGAGGACGCCGCGCCGATCGCCGCGATGATCTCCATCCCCCGCTCCGGCCGCTTCGTGAAACTCTCTTCGAGCCAGGCCTTGCCGAGCTGCTCCTTGACCTGGACGGCGAGTTCGACCGCGCGGGTGAGCGCCTCGTTCTTCGCCTTCTGATCGACCTTGCCGACGGCGAGGACCGCCCGGGTCACGGCCCACGACCGTTCGAGGTATTCGGCTTTCTTATCACGGGCGTACATGGCGATATAATGACGCGAAAGTAAATTCAGCGCCTCGCGGTCGTTGTCGGCCTCGGCCTTTTCGGCGGTCGGAAGGTAGGCGCCGGCCTCCTCGGCACAGTTGGCGGCGAGGAGGATCTTGGAGACCTCGCGCCGGGTCAGCCGCGGGTCGCGCGGTTTTGCCGGTTTCTTGGGCTCCTTCTTCTCGTCCTTGGTTGAGTCTTTCGGCTGGGTCTCCGCCTTTTCTGCGGGCATGGGTTCGTCGTCCTTGACGACCGTTTTGAGCCGTTCAAGCAGGTCCTCGATGGCGTTCCCGGCGTCGATCGAGACGCGCACCGCCTGGCCGAGTCCTTGCAACAGTTCGGGTTCGAGATCGACGGGGCGGATGGTCGCCAGGGCGATGACGTCGGCGTTGGAGAGGCTGTTCTTTTCCATGAACATGCCCATCTGCGGATTCTGCTGCATCATCATCATTTGCTGCTGCGTCATCCTCGGCCCGCGTCCGCCCTGCCGGCCCGCCATCATCGCC
>JAYUFP010000824.1:0-3478 GCA_043738665.1 Isosphaeraceae bacterium | reverse complement strand
ACGACGATCGCGGGACCGAAGCCGAAACCGCCCTGAACGCTTTCGCCAGCTTCGAAAAATGTCCACGCACTTTCTCTTGCTGGGCCGGGGTCATCCCTGACGCTCCGGCTTGGAGGTTGCGGATATCGAGGCCGACCGTCGCAAGCTCGCTGCCGGTGTAGGAACTCAGCGGCATCAGGACTGTACGGGTCCAGGCGTCGCGCGTGGCGGGGTCGTTAGGGATCACCACGTCGAGCCTTCTCGCCATCTCGTTCTGGAGGCTAGCGAATGACGAGTACAGACTGGACCGGGCAGCCACCGCTTCCATCACGTCGGCAATCTCTGCCGCGACCCTCGGCCCGTCGGGGATTCGCGCGGCGTTCGCCGTCGCGTACGACTCCGCCGAGGGGACCGGTGGGAGAGGCGCCGCGGGGTTCAAGGCGAGAGAATTCGCGGCGGAAGGGGTCATCGCCGTTGGGGAGTTCGCGGCTTCGGGAGGTGTGCCCACCAGCACGGTCGCCTCGTCGGGCTCGGAGATCTCTCCGTCCCCCGAAACCACAAGAGCGAATCGATACACGCCGGCCGTCGAGGGGACGAACGAGAAATAAACCCCTTGCTGCTTGGGAGACCGCGCCAGGGGCCCAGCCACCTGCATCCAGCGGGCCGTTTTGCCGTCGGATGGGACGCTTCTCGCTCCATTGAGGGTGACCCGATGACCCACCAGGCCCACCTGGTCGTCGCCGGCGTCGGCCTTTACGGTTTTCGCGGTCGGCGCTCCGGGATAGACCTTCGGCCCAATCGCCTCGCCGGTCACAGCGCTGAGCTTCCCGCCACGGACGGGCACGATCACCCGGAGGACCCGGACCTGCTCCGCGCGAGCCGCCACGAGAACGAACCCGAGCTGCTCAGCGCCCGGGGGTACGGTCACCATCAACGAAGCCTTATGGGGGTCGTCGACGACCGCTTTGGGGCCTTCCACCTGGAACCACTGGAAGCGAGTCCCTTGGACCAACCTTTTATCGACCTCGAGAACGATCTTCGAGCCCGTCACGGCCGGGGTCGCCGTTTTGACGACCGTCTCACCGAACGCGATCGCCGGCCCGGTTTTCAGTCCCGGATCGTTGGTCGCCAGGGCAAGCCCCTTAGCGAAGGCGTCGGAGAGCTCGTCGGCATGCAACCTCGGCGAAACCAGGACGAGCACGAACGTCAGCACGACTGAAAATGTCGGCCGGACGAGGCGTCTAGGGTGCTCGGGTGCTCGCCTTGCCATCGTGTCCTTCCATCCGCGTCCGCTGGGAATGAGTTCCTGAACCCGACGCCGGCCGAGCCAATTCCGCAACCGTTCACGGTCTGAACATCGTCCCGTGGAACCCGACTCTTGAACAAAACCGGTCGGACCGCGCCAGCAGGACCGGCGGGGAGCGGTTGTGTTTGGTTAGGCTTGAGGGACGGCGGCGAACGAATGACGGACCGTGATCCGCCCTCCCACATGCTTCATCCGTCGTTCCCAATACACGGTTATTACCGCGCAACGTTCTCAAGAGCCGTTCGCTAAACACCTAACCCGACTGAGTTCCTCACATGCCGAAGCTCGCGAGGATCGTGATTTACCCGGTAAAATCGCTCGACGGGCAGGACGTCTCCGCCGCAACAATCCTGCCGTCGGGAGCGATCGAGAACGATCGCCGTTTCGCGATCGTGGATGAAGACGGGTTCGTGGTCCACGGAAAACGGACTCCGGCCGTGCATACGATCCGGAGCTTCTGGGACCCTGGAAGCAATACGCTCACTCTCGGTGTTGCGGGTGCGTCCGAGCAAACCCGGTTCGACCTTTCCGGTGACCTTGGCGACGTCCATTCGTGGCTCTCCGCACACTTCAAGCTGCCAGTCCGTCTCATCGAGAACCGCGAAGGCGGTTTCCCCGACGACACCCGGGCCCCGGGGCCGACGCTGATCGGCCGCGCGACGCTCGAAGAAGTCGCCCGCTGGTTCCCCGGGCTCTCGACGGATGAGACCCGCCGCCGTTTTCGGGCCAACCTGGAGATCGATGCCGTCGACCCGTTCTGGGAGGACCACTTATTCAGAGAAGCCGGCGCGACGGTGCGATTCCGCGTCGGGACGATGGTTTTTGAGGGCGCGAACCCGTGTGCAAGGTGCGTGGTCCCGTCCCGATCCCCTCACAGGGGGGACTCGATTCCGGGCTTCACAAGACGTTTCATAAAGAATCGCCAGGCGACCCTCCCGGCTTGGGCCGAGGCCTCGCGGTTCGAACATTTCTACAGGCTCTCCGTGAACACACGGGGAGCGCAGGGGGCGGGGGGGATGATCGGCGTCGGTGACACTGTGGAACTTCTTGACGACTGACCCATGATGAAGACGTGCAGGCCAGGCGTCCGTCCCGCTTAGTTTGTGTCTCTCAGCAGAAAGACGGCATAGATGGCGATCGAAACGACCAGCGCGACCCCGTGACGAATGGAAGGGTCAGGGCTCAGTCCGATGACGTCGCCGAGGCTCGAGAGCATATTCGACATGGTGATACCTCCTTGGCGAACGATGTCCGCTGAAGGAGCTTACGTCGCGGAGACGGGGTTGTGCCTCGCGAGCGGATTTGTCCCGTTCCGTTTCGTAATGGCGTGTTGATCAAAAGGTGCGCGACCGCATCGCCAAGGTGATTGGTCCGGACCCGAAGATCGCCGCGGCCATCCAGAAGGCCGTCGAAGACGCCTTATTCGGCGGGAGGCCGAAGTGGTGAATAGGACCGGAAGGGGCGAATGCGTCTCCGGCACGACTCGCAGAACCAGGTCGAAAACATGTCCTCAAAAAAGGTGTAAGGGCTTGCTAACACGACGAGGAACATCGATCGACGCCAGCGGGCGACGTCTCGCGTTTGCTCCGTGTAGTCCTCGCAGCGCGGACACCATCGTTCCCGGGTCCGAATTCTGTTGTCCATCAGCGGCATTTCCGAGAGTGGCTGCCGGATCGCGCCTTCATGAAATACCGAATACTCAAGAGAAAAGCTGACTTGTCCCGAACAACTCAAACGATCTTAGCACGAATGCCGCTATCCCACACGATACTTCAGAATCTGACGAAGCGGACCGCCCTGGAGACAGAATAGGGCCGAAGCCCCTCACAGGAACCTCGGCCCTTCGCGTTCAATCAGTGAGTTCCAGGAGCGATTTCCTGAGGCCCGTCACCTCACCGGCCTCTGAAATCAAGTCCCACCGCGGAGAGAAATCCGATGCCCGCACAAGTGATCAATGCGCAAGACGCATGTGACGCCGTTCGATGAGTGGAGACGAAGGGGATCGAACCCTCAACCTCCTGGTTGCAAACCAGGCGCTCTCCCAATTGAGCTACGTCCCCAAGTAAGGAACCGCGAAAAAATAACTTGAGCAAGTCCACGTCTGTTGCTGGGTGCCACGTGGTTCGGTACTCCGAACCCGTGCGGGACGGCCAAGGCTGGCGGGGCACGGGGCGAGTACGACCCGTGGCACCC
>JAYUFP010000823.1:0-10485 GCA_043738665.1 Isosphaeraceae bacterium | reverse complement strand
GCACAGGACGGAAGGATTGAGAACCATTGCGAGACGGCTCGTCGCAATACGACCTTGACTCCATTAACCGACATGCTCAGTCGTTTGTCAAACACATTCTATAGAAGCAGGGGACATTTTCTATAGAATCTCGGCGGATTCACGCCCTTCAAGAGATCTTGTAATTTCTCCGACAAACGGACGGAACCACGTTGAAAAAAGCCGACTTCGGAACTTCTGAGGTGGAACGTCACCGCGATTCGCAACCTAATGTTGGAAGGAATTGGCCGTACAGGGAACTGACGCTGAAGATTTCATGACGAACCCACGTCTCACGGTTTTGGCGCACGACGTCTTTCGGACCAGCGCCATGGCGACCCGAGAGGCGTTCATGGGGGCGGCGACCGTTTCCGGCGCGGTCGATCTCGCGCGATTCGCCGATGACTCAGCCCAGTTCGCCACCCGAAATTCGTCCGAAACCGAGCAACCGGCGTGTCGACGCGGTTGCACATCGTGCTGCCACCTTCACGTCGGTGCCCTTGCTCCAGAAGCGATCGCGATCGCGACGGCACTGCGCCAAGCGCTGACAGCCGGCGGCCTCGGCCGTTTGAGCGAGCGCATTGATGACCATATCGCCAGAACCAACGGCACTGATGCGTCCGGGCGCCGCGGGCTACGCCTTCCCTGTCCGCTTCTCGACGAGCAGGGGGATTGCCTCGCGTACCATGCGCGACCGCTCTCCTGTCGAGGCTGGAACAGTCTGGACGCCGCACTCTGTGAAGCCGATCTTCGCGACCCTTCCAGGGACAATCCCGCACGCTTGAATCTGACTCAATATGTCCTCGTCGGCCGAATCCTTGAAGGGCTTTCGGCGGGCTCGCACGCGCTGGGGCGCGACCACCGGCGCCTCGACCTGGTCCGCGCCCTGGACATTTTGCTCAAGGATGATGAAGCCGCGAATCGATGGCTTCAAGGGAGCGACGTCTTCGAAGGGGCCGCCAACGAACGAGTTTTCCCCGATCCCGACGACGCGAAATCGATCGACGCTCGACAGAAGCTCTGGAACTCACTCGGTCCGGGGTTCGTTTCGGAGTCGTGACACGTCCAGGGCTGTTTCGTTTTCGATGGACGGAGATGCCCGATGATCAATGACCGAAGGAATGCAAAGGGATCTTGAGAAGATCGCCGTCTCATTTCTTGGTCATTGACTATCGGGCATCAGGCATCCCGATAACTCCACGTCGAAAATGAAACCGCCCTGTGACACGACGACTCGTCTTGACCGATGACCCAATGGCGAGATACGTTCAAGAGGGGCCGGGATCTCGGGCCTGTCAGGATTGCTTGGCGGTTGTTCCTTTTCCGGAACTCGCCTCATAGCCCAGCGCCGCATTGATGGGCCTAATCGGCGCACCTCCCTTCATGCCAGACGACCGCATCCGGCGGCAGATCGCCTTTCTTGCCGCACAACTCATGTATCAGCGGACGGAAACCGAGTACTTCACCGCCAAGCGTAAGGCCGCGCGCCAGCTTGGGGTTGAGTATCGGTATCGTCCCGCCGACCTTCCCACCAACGCCGAGATCCGCGACCAGATCCAGACGTTCGCCCGACTTCACGAAGGGCCCAATCGTCAGGCTCATCTTCGCGAGATGAGAATCGAGGCCTTACGGATGATGCGAAAGCTCGTCCGCTTTCGACCCAGACTGATCGGCAGCGTCTGGACGGGGCACATACGGAAGGGGTCGGACATCGACATCCATCTCTTCTCCGACAGCCTCTCTTTTGTCACCGCCGTTCTTGATGAGCATGCTCTCGATTACGATGTCGAGCGGAAACGGATCCTCAAACACAATGAAGAAGGGGTTTTCACCCACATTCACATGAAGGACCGGTTCCCGTTCGAGTTGACGCTTTACGCCGAAGACAAGGCTCATTACGTCTTCAAAAGTTCGATCACCGGCAAGGCCATTGAGCGCGCGTCGATCGCCGAGCTGGAAGCGTTCCTCAAAGGGGACGACCTCGAACTGGACCTTGATGAAGAGGTCGACTCAATGGAAGACGAGGTCGACCGTTTCGAGCTCTATCGGATGATGCTTCAGCCCTTGGAGGGCGTGAAGCAGAGCCCGAAACATCACCCCGAGGGGGACGCCCTCTATCACAGCCTTCAAGTCTTCGAACTGGCTCGCGAGGAGCGTCCCTACGACGAGGAATTGCTCCTCGCCGCGCTCTTGCACGACGTTGGGAAAGCGATCGATCCGTCAGACCATGTCGGGGCGGCCCTTCAGGCTCTCGAAGGGACGATCACGCCAAGGACGGAAACCCTCATCGCGTTTCACATGGAAGCCTACGCCTATCGCGACGGAACCCTCGGTGCTCGCGCCCGAGCCCGGCTTTCGGCTCTGGAAGACTTTGACGATCTGATGCTCCTGAGCGAATTCGATCGACGTGGGCGGGTTCGCGGGGCCATCGTCCCGGAACTCGCGGAGGTTCTTGATTATCTGAGGAGACTGGAACAAGACCTGGAGTCGGAAGAGGAATAGAACGGCAACCGCGGATTTTCCGGTCCGCGGCGTCCCCGGGGCCGTTTCGTTTTCGATCGACCGAGATGATCGATGACCGATGATCGATGACCAAGAAATCCGACCGCGATCATTCCCAGATCCCTCAGTCTTCCATTGGTCATTGTTCATTGTTCATTGGTCCTCGGTCCTCGGTCCTCGGTCCTCGGTCATCCGAAGAACTCCACTTCGACAATGAGACCGCCCTGGCGGCGTCCCTGGAACGACGGGGCGCTCCGGTGTACGATGTCGAACTTGTCCAGGCGGCTCGTAACGGGAGCGTGTCCCCTCGGGGCGTTCGCAATCGGAGAAGGGGCCATCGAACTCGATCATCTCCAACGCGCCGTGGCGTTTGTCGAACCGTCGGCGGTGTTCGTCCCCTCGCGGATCCTCCGAAGGGTCATCAAGCGCGACCGTGGCCTGTGGTATCTGGGCGGTCGCGCCTCACGCCGGTCGGATTACACGATCGACGGCGAGACGCTCCGCGCCGTCGTGGAGCCGGCGGAACTCGGGCGTCCCGCCGATCAACCCTGGCCCACGATGGTCCTGTTGCTCGCTCAGCCTGACCCTGACGAACTGGCGACGACCGAGTCAGGCGTGCTACTGACACTCGCCTGGCGGCAACTTTTTCGCGATCGGGTTCGGCGTGAGGCGGCTCTTGCTTTCCAAACGCCGAGGCTCGGCCGGTCTGATGTGGAGGAAAGTCCCGCAGGCCTCGGCAAGACCGAGTTGGCGGAAGCGAAAGCCGTTTTCATTCAGGACGGTGTGCTATTCGAGGACGACTCCGAACAAACCCTGATCGGCGAATTCGCCGCACAGTTCCTCGACCTGACCCATTTCGCACCGGCATTACTGGCTCATTCGTTCCCGGCGATCGAGAATCCCCTGGCAGTTGAAGCCTCTTTGTTGAAGCACCTTGACGTTCCATCACTGCTGGCGGCGACCAGGCCGCCCGGCGCGGGATTGCCCAAGGTTTCAATATCGAGCGAAACGTCGGAGCCGGAACCCGAGGAGTTGACGGACGACCTCGCGGGCTCAGTCGGTCACGCAGGCGCCGGAGTTGAGCCCGGCGGGCCCGCGCAGAGTCGGGGTGATCTTCGATCCGTCGAATTCTCGAAACAGGCGGAAGTGGTCGCCGCCCTCGGTAATGACGTCCGCGCGGCGATCTTACACACCAAGGCCTCAAGATCGGCGTCGGCTCACTCGCAAGTGGAGGAACGCGCGAAGGCGCGCGCCGCGCTCAAACAACTCACGCGCCGTCTGCAGAAAGCGCTTTTCGTCCGCAAAGGGGAGTCGGAACTCTGGGCCGAAGCGCTTGCCCCCCTGCTCCGCCGTGCGGCACGGGGATTCTGGTCTCCTGAAGCCCGATTGCTCTACGACCTCCAGAAAGTCTGCGTCGACCACGAGCGCGAA
Organism: Isosphaeraceae bacterium; assembly: GCA_043738665.1. Taxonomy (GTDB): domain Bacteria; phylum Planctomycetota; class Planctomycetia; order Isosphaerales; family Isosphaeraceae; genus JAYUFP01. The sequence goes on along the minus strand of JAYUFP010000823.1, from coordinate 6,534 downwards.
ATCTATCGGCTCGACACGGTCGGATGGCTGCTCTCACTGGGCAAGAAGCCGCTGCGGCATCCGCTCCCTCACCTTCGTGAGATCACCACTTCGAACCACATGCGGTCCGCCTCGCGGAGGCTTCCCAAGGTGTCGTTGTCGAGAGAAGACCGAGCACGGCTCGACCTTCTCTTGCGTCCGGCGGTCCATCACGCGGAAGAAGCCCTCCGCGAGCAATTTCGTCCTTGGATCGACTCCACGCTCGAATCCACCTGGGTCAGCCCTGCCAACCTTGCGGAACGCGTGGCTTATCGCAAGCTCGTCGAGGAACTCCTCGACCAGATCGTCGCCAAGGGATTCACGACGCTCGGCGACCTTCGCGACGCCGCATCGCGCAGCAACCTCAAGATGGCCGATCTCAAAGGCCCTGGCGAATTCTTCCAGGGAGACCGTCTGCTTAACGCCGACGAGGCGTTGGCGGCGTCGCTCGACGGCGTCCACCGACGCGGTGAAATCTACCTGCGAACGCTCCAGCGGTTCAGTGCCCTGGCGTTCGGAACGCGAACCGGAAGGCTGATCACGCTCTTCATCGCATTGCCCTACGGCGGGGCTTACATGGCATTGATGGGCGTGCAGGAGATTCTTGAACTTGTCAGCAAACACATCCACCACTTTCATGTCGATCTGAACCCGCGATGGAACACGCTCCCCTTGGGGACGATCATCCTCGCCGCGATCCACGTACGGAAGTTCCGTAGCGACGTGTTCGCGGCCCTCCGCGGCACGGCCCGAGTCCTGCGCGCGACTTTTGTGACACTCCCCTTACGGGTCTTGAATCATCCGCTCATCAGGCGAGTCCTCACGAGCCGCCTGGTCATCGCCCTCTGGAGGACGGTGGGCAAGCCGCTGTTGCTCGCCGCCCCGGCCTGGGTGCTGGCCGACCTCGCGGGGAAGAGCCGTTTCGACGCCGGGGCCGTCGCCCTGTTCGTGTTCTGGGCCTCATGTTTCGTCTTTAACACCCGCGCGGGGCGTCGACTCGAGGATCTCGCCTTCGAAGCGGTCGTCGAGTCCTGGCGTGAGGTCGCCGGCAACCTCCTTCCCGGCCTTTTTCGCGTGGTCATGGAAACGTTCGAACGTCTGCTGGAGTGGGTCGAAAAACTGATCTACGCCGTCGACGAATGGCTACGATTCCGGGAAGGTCAGTCACGATTCGCGCTCGGCTCCAAGGCCGTCCTCGGCCTGGCGTGGGGCGTCGTCGCGTATCTTGTTCGTATTTATGTAAACGTGTTAATAGAGCCTCAAGTTAATCCGATCAAACATTTCCCGGTCGTCACGGTCTCTCATAAAGCGATGCTGCCGTTCCTGAAGGATCTCACGCACTGGGTTGAGCGATGGCTGATCCCCATTTTCGGTGATGTGACTTCGGCCACGCTCGCGTGGGTGAACGTGTTTCTCTTGCCGGGATTCTTCGGTTTCCTCGTCTGGGAGCTAAGATCGAACTGGCGGCTTTACGAGGCGAACCGTCCGACGCTTCTGGAACCTGTCGTCGTGGGTAGTCATGGAGAGCCCGTGGTAAGACTCTTGCGGCCCGGGTTCCATTCGGGAACGCTTCCAAAACTCTTCGCCAAGTTACGCCGCGCTGAGGCCTCGCGGGGGCGAGATCAGGCTGTGGTCAAGCGGCGGGCCGCCCTTCACCACGTCGAGGAATTCTTGCGGAGGTTCGCCGAGCGCGATCTCGTCGCTCTGTTGCGTGAGAGCCGCACGCTGGGCGACGCGGAAGTCCTGGCCGGGTCGATTCGCCTCGCGACGAACCGGATCCGCGTGGACCTCCACTCCAAGGGCGACGATCACCCTCCCTTGCGGATCGAATTCGTGGAACACGGCGGAGTGCTTGAGGCGTCCGTGTTCCAGACCGGTTGGATCGACACGGTCGATGCGCGTGCGAAGCAAACCCTGGACGACGCGATTCTCGGATTCTTCGCCATGAGCGGCGTTCGCGTCGTCACGCGGGCGGCCGACGGTCCGATCGATCCGGACGGAGTCGGCGTGGCCTGGACCGCGTGGGTCGCGGCGTGGGACCGGGAGCTCTCCGGCGACCCGCACGAACCGCTGATACCGGGTTTCGAGGGGGTTTTGAGGCGTGAGGGCGAACCGGGCGGGGCGAACTCCTCGCCGCCGAGCCCCGCCTTCGATTCAAATCGACACGCGTCAACGCGTGAAAGCTAATGGGATTCGGCGAGTTTCCCGCCGGAATCGGACGGGCGCCGGGCCGCCGCGGATTTCGCGGCGGGACGGATCGGCAGTCGGATCGTGAATCGCGAGCCGATCCCGGGAGTTGAATCGACCAGGATCGCGCCCCCGTGGTCCTTGATGATTCCGTAGCTGATCGACAACCCCAGGCCGGTCCCGGCTCCGATCGGCTTGGTCGTGAAAAACGGGTCGAAAATGCGGTCGCGCGTCGCCGGATCGATTCCGCATCCCGTGTCGTTGACCTCGATCTCGACCCCGTCCGCGACGGTCCTGCTGCGGACCGTCACGGTCCCCCCTTCGGAAGAGGCGTCGATCGCGTTCGTCAGCAAATTCATGATGACTTGATTGATCTTCGCCGCATGACAGGTGACCGCGGGCATCGGCGCCAGTTCGAGGTCGATCTTGACCGACTTCTTGCGGGCGTTCCCGACGATGATCGCCACGGTGGACTCGATGCCGTCGTTGAGGTCCGCCTCGTTGACTTCGCCTTCGTCGAGGTGGGCGAATAACCGGAGGTGGCTGACGATCTGCTGGATCCGCCTGAGGCCGTCTCGGGAGCGGTCGAGAAGCCCTTGGATGTTCCGGAGCGTGTAGGCCATGTCGACGCGGTCGCGGAATTCGAGGATATGCTCGGCGAGCCCCGCGTCGTTCTTCGTGATCAGGGAGTCGGCCTGCTCATACAGGGCGATCAGGTCGCGCATCTCGCCGACGTCTCGGCCGAGCACGGCCACGTTGTTCGTGACGAATGCCACCGGGTTGTTGATCTCGTGGGCCACGCCCGCGACGATCAGGCCGAGACTCGCCAGCTTCTCCGCCTGCACGAGCTGACTCTGGGCCTGCTTGAGCGCGGCATACGCCTGGCGCTCGGATTCGGCCATCTCCTGGAGCTTGATGTTCTGCGCAAGCAACTGCTCTTCGGCGCGTTTGCGTTCGGTCACGTCCCAGAAAATCCCTTGAACCCCGCTGACTCGCCCCTGGGCGTCCACCAGCGGGGTCTTCACCACCTGCACGAAGAGTTTTTCGCCGTGCGGGTTGACGTGCTCCTCGACGGCTTCGAGGGGTTGGCCGGACTCCATCACCCGTTTGTCGTCGGCCCGGTACTTCTCCGCGAGGGCCTTCGGGAAGAAATCGAGGTCGGTCTTGCCGACGACCTGGCTCTTCTCGGTGACTTCCAGCGCGGCGTAAAACTTCTGATTGCCGAAGGTGAAGCGGCCCTCGACATCCTTTCGGAGAATGGCCGCGGGCAGGCTCTCCACAAGGGAGTGATAAAACCCTTCGGACGCCGTCAACGCCTCCTGGGCTCTAAGCCGCTCCGCCAGTTCTTTTTCGAGATGAGCGAGCAGCCCGCGATGCCTGCTGTTCATCTGGCGGATATAGATCAACACCACCAACATCGCGAGGATCGTCACCACCCCGGCGACGATTTCGATGGAGGATCGCCAGGGGTCGCGGGGCGCGGCCCGGGCGAGCAACAAGAGATCGATATCAGCAAGGCAGGCCATGCAAAGGAGGCTCGGGGCGTGGTGTCAGTCGGGAAGGAAGGACGTTGCCATGGAAAAAGCCTTCGTTGAGAACACGCTAGCCCAACGTCGTCCGCGTCGCAACGCCGTTCCCTCGTGATCGAAGACAATGGCTACCGTCGTTAATGACTATCACTTGAGGTCGATAAAAACCAGACGATGATCCGAAGTCGCGGCCGGCGACATCTTCACGAGTCGCGCAAGCGGGTCGTCCTGAGTCGGCCAGAACACGCCGCCGCCAAGGATCTCGTAGTTTTTTGAAGGCAGAACGTAATCGACGCGGAGATTACCGACCGATCCGTCGGCGAAGTCGGCCGTGTCCGCGTCGGCGTCGCCTTTATGCCGTTGATTCCGACCCCCTTGAGAGCGAGAGGCTTCGGCCGCGCCCGCACTTTTCGGCACGAACGAGGCGTTGACCTTGGGATGTCTCAACAATTGGTCGATCGCACCGGGTTGGCTTCCCCCGTCAACCGGGTCGGCGTTTTGGTCGCCGAGGATGATGAACGACTCCGGCGGCTCGATGGAAGACCCGGCGGGAAGTGCCTTTTTCAGGTATCCGGCCGCACCGCCCCCGGTCAGGTAATCGGCCCAGAGCCGGATCTCGTCGTGATTTCGCTTGCCGTTGCGGTCTTCGGGTCCGTCGAACGCCGGGGGTGTCGGATGACTGACCAGAAGGTGGATTTCCTTTCCTTCGATCGAGATCGGTACGTCCCAGTGGCTCTTGGATGAGAGACGCAGGACATCCAGGGATTCAGGAGAATACCACGGTGAGCCGTCGGCCTTCGTCGGCAGCAGAGCGCCCGGCATGTCCTTCCAGAGAAGCCTGTGGAACTGACGGACATCCTTGCCGATGGGGTACATCGAATAGACGACCAATCCGTACTGGCCGGGAAATTGACCGAATCCGATCGCGTCGTTCCCGTAGCCCCGCGATCCGGGCTCGTTCACGACCCGGCCGTCACCGTCCAGGTCGGTCTTGCTCGGCATCCCGGTGTTCACTTCGGCCGAGAAGTGATCGGGGTAATGGATCGCCTCGGCCCCGTTCTGAGCGACTTCGAGGTAGTTCTTCCGGAACGAATCCGCCGCGACTCCGGCTCGGTCATCGTCGAATTCATTGATGAGGATGATGTCGGGACGGACGCGCTGAATGACTTCGGCGACGTTCCTGGCCTGGACGTTTTTTCCGTCGGAAAGGTCCCGGACAAGTTGTCCTTGGCTGTCCCGGTTGAGCGAGGCGTTGAACGTCGCGACGCGGATGGCGTTCGCCGGCTTGGGGCCGATTTGCGCGAAGCTGGGAGCGCCCCGAAGCAGCAGGCAACACGAAATCACGATCGTGCGGATCTTCATCGCGCGGGTACTCGCGGTCAGGGCTTGAGCCATCGTACGAACCAGTCGAGCGCGGCGTCCGCTTGTTGGGGAGGGACGGCGTGCCCCACTCCGCCGGCGACCATGATTTTGAGGCGGTCGGGGGTCTTTGATTCTTCGAAAGCCGTTTCGGCGGCTTTAAAGACGATTTTTGCGCCGGTGATCGGGCAGTTCAGGTCTTTCTCGCCGTTCAAGATCAGGAGCGGGCGGCCGGCGAAGAGGCGGATCATGCTCGGGCAATCGAACGGGCCGAGGATGCCGGGGATCACCTTGTTCCACAGTGCCATGCAGACGCGGGCGTTAACGCGTTCGGCCTTGAGGTCGGTTGCGGCGGCTTCATGGGCCGCTTTGATCGTGTTGGCGCGCCCTTGCCAGGCGTTGTTCTCCAGGCTCCATTTGAAGCTCTGCACGGCGATCGCGGGAACCGCGACGGCCACCCGCTCATCGACCGCGGCGGCGAGCCAGGTTTCGATCCCTCCCATGCTCGTCCCGAGCATGCCGATCCGTTTCGGGTCGACGTCCGATCGCGTTTGCAAGTAGTCGATCGTCCGCCAAAGGTCCCAGCACGTATCGTAGTAGAAAGGATATTCCTTGGGGTCTTCGGGCTTGGCCTTCCACGCGCGGGTGATGGCATCAACGTAGGCCGTCGATCCTTTTGCTCCCCCGGAACGGTCCCCGTGGTAACGGGCGTCGATCGCCACCCCGATGATTCCTCGACCGGCGAGCTCCTTCAGCCAATGCGCCATGCCTTCCTTGTTGCCGCCGGTCCCGTGCAGCACGATCACGGCGGGCCGCTTGCCGCCCGCGGAGGCGGGACGGATCAACATCAGGGGCACGCGTTCGGTCTGGCCGTCGGCCTTCTTCTCGGTTGCGAACGAGAGCCGTTCCGTGATCAACCCGGTCGTGGCGTCGGCGACCTCCGGCTTAGTCTGCACGTCGAGCGCGACTTTCGGCCGGTCGAGCAACTTGAGGAAGGCGGACTTGACCTCGGCCTTGGTCTTGAAGTCGGCAAGTACCTTCGCTTGAACCGTCGGCGCCGCCACCTGAGCCTGTGCCAGGACCAGCCACACGATCACGGAAGGACCGGAGAGCATCATGGGGGTTTCCTCTTGATCCGCGAAATCTCCAACGACGGCAGTGGCGCAGCCACCGAGCCTTTCGCCACATCATACCGGAGCGGTTTCCGTCGGGCGAGTCAACTGAAATGTCCTGCGTGAGCATGGCGAAGTCGAGGCGTTCTTCCTGGTGCGATTGGTCGTACCTGACACGCCCTATGGAGATTGACTTCGGTCGCGCAATACAGTCGGACGAATCCTCAGACGATCGCCCTCCCCCCGGTACTCCGCTCAGAGGGAGGGGTTTTTACAAAGTGAGACGAGGCATATAGTTGGCAAGACATCGCCACCATCGTAGAACAGGA
>JAYUFP010000822.1:0-3480 GCA_043738665.1 Isosphaeraceae bacterium | reverse complement strand
GGTGCCGGGGTCGAACCCGCGCTGAAAGTCGACGAGCTTCATCTCGAAGCCGAGCGGTTTGCGGTCCACGTCGAACGCCACTTGATACGTCCCGTGCGGGAACTGGAGGGTTTCCTAAGTCGGTTCGCCCGAGGGTGAGCGGCGAATCCAGAACTCCTTGGTCTCGTCGTGTCCGTGCTCGACGTCCTTCACGGTCATCTCGACCAGGCTTGCGGCGAGGCCGTTGTCCATTTGCCCGGGGGGCAAGACGACAGGCTCGCAGATGTTCTTCTCAATGCCGGACTTCAAGAAGTTCTCGACGCTGAAGGCGATCGTCATCGGCATCTTGTCGTTGTTGCCGAAGGCGACGATCTCGGTGTCCTTCGTCGCTTTGCCCTTGGCCCGGATCTGGCCGTAAGGCTTCTCGGGGTCCTGGTTGCGGCCGAAGACCCGGTAATAGAACGTGCCGTCGGGCGTCGCGAGGACTTCGACCAGCCCGAACCGCCGGTTAGCCTTGGGGTCGAGCACCGGCGGCAGGTCGTAGTTGATCGAAACGAGCGCCTTGGCCGGAGGCGTCCCGGGTTCGCCGTCGGCGGGGGGGATGACGTTGGGGAACATCGGCAGCGAGGCCATCGCCAGGTGGGTGACCGGTTTCGCTCCCGCTTTCCTGACGTCGAACTTGGCGATCGGGATCGTCGCCACACCGACGACATCCTGCATTTGCGCCTCTCGGGCGGGGAAGCCGGCGACGCTCAGGAAGGTGACTTCGAGGTCGCTGTCGGGGAGCGTCTCGGGCTTGTTCTCCTTGCCGTCGAGCGCGAGGTCATAAGTGCGCGGCTTCCCCGACTGATCGGTGTAGTGGAAGCGGGCCGTGCCCTGCCGCCCCTTGATTTCGGCGGGGTTCAGGAAGTCGTCGACCAGCTCGGGACGGTCGGTATAGAGGAACGCGAACTGGGCAGGCATCGGGTCGCCGGAGGCGTCGTGCGTCTTCACGGTCCGGTAGAACCGCTTGTCGACCTCGAACCATCGGTCTGATTCGGCGGGGAAGACGTCCCGAGCTTTGGGCATGCCGGGGGCCTTGAAGGTCGGCCGGATCTTCGCCATCGGTGAGCCCGAAGGGTCGGCAACATGCAGGACCGCCGGAATCGACGCCGGGAGGAACGCCTTCACCGCGAATTGGAACGGGTCTTTGGGTTGGGTGAGGACGTCTTTCGGCTTATTGATGTCTTCCTTCGACACGATCGCCGCCAGGGAGCCGAAGATGGTCGTGGGCTTGGGCTGTCCGGGACCCCAGGCGAAGGTTCCCGGCATGAAGGGGAGTTCCCACTCGTGGAGGATCTCGGAGGGCCGTTGCGGGTCAATCTCTCTGACGCGGACAATCGGGTAGTCGTTACGGATCATCTCGCTCTTGGTCTCGCCTTCGAGCATCGAGACCTGGCCCTCGTCGGCGGTCATCTGGCTCCAGAAGGACCCGGCGATGAGGACGAGAAGACCGATATGCGTGACGACGAAACCGGTCTGGCGTTTCTTCCAGGGGTAGCGGATCAAGGCCGCGCAGAGAATGTTCGCGGCGAGGAACGCGAGCAGAATCGAGAACCCCTTCGAGCGGTAGATCCATTCCTGAACGGCCGCGGTGCCATAGGTGCTCTCAAAGAATGTCGCGTAGGCGAGCACCGCCGCGAGGCTCCCCAGGCTGATCACCGCGAGCTTTAAGGACGCGAGAAAGCGATAGATCGCGTCGAAGAAGCGAAGCACGGGGTTCCCGGTTTCAGACTTCGGCCCGGGCGTGGGATCGGCACCGAGCGGTTTCTTGGTGGCAGTCGCCATGAGATCGATCTTCCTGGCCTGGCGTCGGGGAGGAGGGGACGCGTCCGTCTTGGGGGACCGAGGGCGGGCGAGACAGTCGGCCCCGCGTCATGCCTGACTCACAACTCATTGTAGCCCTGACCCGGCCGGGGGGCTATATGGGCGGAGCCGCCGCGGGAGGTTGTTTGTCAACAAGTGGGCGGGAGTTCCTGCATTTCGCACTCAACGCAGGGCGACTTGGCTTGAGTCTGACGTTTTGATCGGGTCATGGCAAGTGGAATCGGCGGAAATTTTGAAATTTTGTTGAACAATCGGTCGCGGTTCGAGAGGAATATCCCATGTCCAATGGCGATTGCCGTTGCCTGATCGAAGACTCTGCGGATCGAACATTGGACGTCCGTCATCGGCCATTCGTCGTTGACCATCCGGAAACCGGCGCGCCTCACGAATAAAGCTCGGTATCGTCCCACCGTTTGAGGATCTGGATTGCCTGATCGATGGGTGTGGCTTCGAGGATGCCTTGGTGGTCGCGGTGGGCAAGTCCGAGCCGGAACAGCTTCGAGAGGGCGTCGGAGACCTCGAAGTTGATGGTGATCTTCGTGCGATCGCAGAGAAACCCTTCGATATGGTGATCGAGTTTGGCGACCGTCCAAGGGGTGCCGTCGGCGGCGCCCAGGTGCAGGAAGTAATACGCGAGCATCGCCTCCTTGTATTCCTCATCCTCCGCGGAGTCGACCAGCCGCGTGATCACGCTCGCGTTGTTGGCGAGGGTGAGGTAATACAGCTTGTGGATCATCGTCAGCAGGTGCTTTTGCTTGGCCTGACGAAACCCGAAGTACGACCTCACGCTGGCGCTCACCGGGGCGATGATCATCGGGAGAAGCAAGGCTTTAGGAATGACGAAGCTCGCCATGAATAGCTTGACGAGGATCGTCGGAAGGCCGGTCGCGACCGGAGAGGCGATCATCGCCTTGTCGATCCGCCGCATCCGGACCTTGGTCCCCTGTTCGGGGAGGTGCATCTCCATGTCGACATGGGGGACGTCCTTGAACATCCGGAGGTAAAGCCGGTCAGCGCGGACGAGCGGACCGAGGTCCATCCCGCCTTTGAATTTCAGGGCCACCACCATTCGCTGGTAGGCGTCGAGAAGGATCGTTCGCTTTTTGAAGCGGCTCTTGACGTCACGGATCTCCCTGGCGATCTGCGTGAAGCCGCGGACGTACACGGTGAGGTTGTCGAACAGGGTGAAATCGGGGACGTACGTCAGCCCGGTCTCGTTGGGCGCCATGATCGCCTGTTCGAGAGTCTCCCGAGGGAGAACGTTGTAATTGGCACGGACGAGCGCGGCCTCGAACGGCTTCAAGAATTTCTTGCAGGAGTTCTCGTCGAGGACGGGGCTATACCCTTGGAGCGAGACGTAATCCGCGTCGGGATCGAGGGGGGCGTAGGTCTCTTTCAGTTCGCGGAGGGTCGTGAAGAACTTCGAGTGAAACGTCGCGCCGAGGAGCCTTCCGAACTCGTCGAGCTTCTCCTGGTCCTCGGCCGAAACGCCGGCCTCCGCCAGCAAGAGGCGTGTGAGGTCGCCTTGCCGGACGGGCAAGGAGCGTTCGCGGTCGTCGATGCAGTCGAGGCTCAGCGTTTCGGTGAGGGGATCGCATGTCGGGTCTTCGGTTTCGTTCTTGACGACACCAAAAC
>JAYUFP010000821.1:0-3481 GCA_043738665.1 Isosphaeraceae bacterium | reverse complement strand
GCTCAGTCGGAGCGGCAGGCGGCCGTCTATGCCGCCAGAGAAGCCGCACAGGCCGCTCGCGAGACGGCTCTGCTTTCCCGGATCGAACAGCGCGGCCGGGTCATCGACGAACTGACGATGTTCCTCGGCGAGATGACCTCCCTTCGCCAGGAAGAAGCCCAGGCACTCGAAGAAACTCAGCACGCCCTTCGCGTCGCCAAGGCTCGCCTCGCGAAGACCCGACGCGCGGCCAAACTGCTCACGTTTCGTCGCGTGAAGAAGGCCAAGAGCATCACCGACCCGGGCGCTTCGGCCCTGGTCGATTGACGCTTCTTGAGAAGACCTCAAAAGCTCCAACATTTGCTTCACGACCCGCGCTCCGTTGTGTATCCTGAAGTGGCCGTTCCAAAACGGGCACGCTCAGTCCACGCCGAGGTCGGGTTCCCATGCCTCACGACCACAGTCACGCCTTCAATGACCTCCGCCCCCGAGAACGCGAAGGCCTCGTCGTCGCCAACCGCCGAAACATGATCAAGGCGAGCCTCGCCGGCATGGCCGGGTTAAGCCTACCCGACTTGCTCCGGGGTCGGGCGGAGGTGGCGAACAAGGCCCCCGACGGCAAGAGCGTGATCCTGCTCTGGATGACCGGCGGGCCGAGCCAGATCGACACATGGGACCCCAAGCCCGACCGCCCTCTCGAAAACCGAGGGCCGTTCGGCACCATCGCCACCAAGCTCCCCGGAGTCCGCATCTGCGAGCACCTGCCTAAACAGGCGGCCATGCTCGACAAGTTCACCCTGATCCGCTCGGTCGACGCCAAGTTCAGCAACCACGAGCCGAACACGGTCTTCCAGACCGCGAACGCGCTGGCGGAACCTCGACTCAATCCGAGTGCCAAGATGTACCCGGCGATCGGCTCGGCGGTCGCGAAATGGCACGGGGCGAACCAGGCGGGGATGCCGCCTTACGTGGCGTTCATGACCTCACGGTCGCACCTGGCGTTCGGGGGCTATCTCGGGTCGCGGTACGACCCGTTCATTGCCAACAGCGCCACGAAGCTGCCGGTCTACACGAACGTCGGCGTCGACACGGGCCGGGTTTCCGGGGCCGACTTCTTCAGTCTTCCGAACGGCCTTTCCTCGGATCGACTGGGCAGTCGGCGTTCGCTCCTGGGGCAGCTCGACACGCTCCGCGCCGATCTCGACCGCTCAGGCGCTCAGGACGGCCTCGACGTGTTCGGCCGGCAGGCGATGGAGCTCCTTGTCGGACGACGAGCCCGCGACGCCTTCGACATCGAAAAGGAGCCCGCGAACGTCCGGGAGCGTTACGGCAAGCACCTCTGGTGTCAGCAAGCGTTGCTGGCCCGCAGGCTCGTCGAGGCGGGGGTCGCTTTCGTCACGATTGACCTCAGCTACCACACGGCGTCGGGGACGTGGGACAATCACGGCGACAACATCCCCCCTTACGGCGGGATCAGCAAGGGCCTCAAGCCGCTCCTACCGATCTTCGACGGCCTGATCACAACCCTCGTAGCGGATCTGGAAGAGCGCGGACTGCTCGACAGGACGCTCGTGATCGCGATGGGAGAGTTCGGGAGAACGCCCATGGTCGGCACGCAAGGGAGCACCGACGGCCGCAACCACTGGACGTCGGTGATGTCGATGGCCCTGGCGGGCGGCGGATTCCGCCACGGCCAGGTCATCGGATCAACGGAGTCGGACGGCGGACACATCAAGGACCGGCCCGTCACTCCGGCCGACCTCGCCGCGACAATTTACCGCCACATGGGCGTCCCCCTCGACGCCTCCTACCTCGACCCCGCGGGGAGGCCGCGGTATCTGGTCGAGAACGGCGACCCGATCGCCGAGTTGATTTGACCCGCGAAAGGCCTTGGAGAAGACCACCATGTGAGGCGGGATACCCAAGTCCCCCCCCGGAGCCCAGGATCCGCCCCACATGGATGGCTTTTCGGCGAATGGTCGACAGGAAGCCGACCGATCTCGCCTCATTTTGCGCTTGATGCTTCCCGCGGGATCGACTGAAATGGATGAAACGTTCAAAACGGGAGGGCGAGCCGGGTCGATGCTCGGCCCCGCAGGAGCTTCGCCCTCCCACAATGAACCAAAGCAGACCGCTTAAAGTCTATTGAGAAGCTGCGAAGGTCTGGAATCGATGACACGGTCGGAGAACAGAGTGTTTCACTCAGACCCACCGGCTCGGAGACCGAAGCTCACGACAACGATCGTGGAAAACGAGTCGTGGACACTTCGGCAGATGGGTCGCTCAACGGAAAAGATCGTCGGCAGTGTTCTCTTAACAGTGATACGGGTCTGTCAGAGTTTGTGACGATGGAATAAAAATTTAACATTTAAAATGTCTTGGTTGCTGAGATCCCCTTGTACGAGCATGCGTGCTTTCATGACGGCTTCCGTGATTGTTGATCGACATTCTAACCACCCGGACCGTTCGCGACCGGAGCGAGACGGGCCGGTTCACTCACGACGGCCCGCGCCCCTCGAGCGACGATGATCCGATGCACGGACGCTCGTTCCGATCGCGGCTCGATCAGTTCAACGTCATACATCCCGGGAACCAGTACGAATGAGCGCCTGTCCGTGGAGGCGATGACGACCTGTTCCCTCTGACGGACGACGACCCGCGTCTTTGCGTCGCGACATTGGACCAGCAGGTCGCCCGTCCTCGCCTTCCGACGATCGAGCGTCATCGCCAGGAATGTCATCACCATCACCACGGCCGCTGCAACGAGAACCCGCCGAGACGTCGGCGGTTTCCTTGACAATCGGGGAATCAAGGAAGGCGGCGCGGATGATTCCGCTTTCATCATCGTTCGAAACACCTTGGGGAGTCTTCCCGCGTCGGATCACAATCGTGAGTCCGCGCCGAACCGAAGCCGACACGATGCGAGGCGACGGGCACCTAACCCGACCCGTCACTTCTGCAGGTGAGCTTCAAGGAACCAGAGCCGCTTATCGACTGTCCGGGAGATCTGAGTGAACAGGTCGGCGGTGCTCGGATCGTTCAGATCATCCGATTCGGCAATCATCGCGCGAACTTGCGCGGCATACTTCGCGAATCGCTCGACCAAGGCCGCGACGTGCTCGCCGCCCTCGGTCGCTTTGACAGGGTATTCCGGGAGCGTCGAATATTCTGACGCCATTCGGACGGTGCCGTTCGCATACCCGCCGAGGGCCGTCAATCGCTCGGCGATCTCGTCCACATAAGAGAAGAGCTCGCCGGCGATCTCATCGAAGAGGAGGTGGAGCTGGTAGAAATCCTTGCCTTTGACATTCCAGTGCGCCTGCTTCGTTTGACTGGCCAGGTCGAACGTGTTCGCGAGGCTCTGATTCAAAATGGCGACCAGCGGCTCACGCTTGTCGTCAGGGATGTCAATGCTCGTGCGAAATTGACGCGTTGCGGTCGTTTGGGCATTCGCCATGGGTTTATCCTTTGAATCCGTCGGCGGGCGGTCAGCCGTCTCGGG
>JAYUFP010000820.1:0-10509 GCA_043738665.1 Isosphaeraceae bacterium | reverse complement strand
TCGCGAACACCGAGTTGTCCGGAGGCCTGAAGAAGTCGGCCTCGTCGATCACCTCTACGCGGATCATCGCCATCGAGACCTCGCCGGGCGTCATCAGGTCGCATTCTCCGTGCGACATATGAAAGGGAAGCCAACCCTTCTCCGTCCGCCTGATCGCGTTGTTGTTGATCTGAATGAGCACGGTGCCCGCCGCGCGCGGGTCAAACTCGGTGTAACGGGTCTGCAACGGAATGGCACCGCGTTCCCGATCGACCCAGAACGTGGTCCTGGGATGGTGTGGATTTTCCGGATATTTCACGGTGATTTTGACCGCGGTCCCGCCGTCGATTCGAGCCGTGTCGTCGAACTCGGCCAGGACCGCGCTTTCCCTTTTCTCGAGCACGTCCGTCAGGCACCTGCCCAGATCGTAATACGGCGTCGGGTTCCCGAGGTTCAGCGTCATACCCAGAGTAGAGCGAAAGAATTCGTTCTGTTTCGCATGTAAAGTGGTTGAACGTTGGAACGCCTTGCTATCGTATCCGGCATGAATGGTGTCCACCAACGCGTACTCGCCGTCGGACAATGCCCGACCTGTCCACAAATGAAACATTCCGAAGGTGGGTGAGGCTTTCGCCTGGCTGGCCACGAGTTCTTGAAGGGATTGAAGATTGTCTCGACGACGGCGATTCCCGTCGAAGTAGTACACACCCTTTGAGGGCGACGGGCGCTCGTCTCTGTTTTTCATCGCGGCGTTGAAGGCTTCCAGGCTCGACGGTTCGGTGATCCGGCAGGTCCCGTGAAAGCGGATCGTGCCGGCCGCCGAGTGCGCTTCGCGGTTGGCTTCGTAAGCGTCACGGATCGCTTTCAATTCCGGCTCGTGATCGGCCGAAATCAGGTTCGCGAACCCCAAGACCGCCGCGATCAGCGTGACGGACATGACTCATCGCCTCACAGATTCTTGACTATGAAGAGCAATTCGATGCACGCGTATCATATCAAGAATTGAGAGATCGCGACAATTTAAAGGGCGCGGGGTTTTTGGGGTCTGGCGTGGGACAGGGCAGGAGGATTGCAAAGTTCGACATTAACCCTTCTCCCACCGGGAGAAGGTGCCGCGAAGCGGCGGATGAGGGCCATTTTGCTTTAAGCCCAAGACCGGGGACCCTCATCCGGCCTTCGGCCACCTTCTCCCGCGGGGAGAAGGACGGACTTTGCAATCCTCCCGCGGGACCGGAGGGTCTGCCGGCGACGACCCGGAGCCGGTTCGGGTACACTGGGGCATCGACGACGGGCGGTGAGCGCGAATCGATCGATATGAATTTCATCATGTTAATTATGTATAGAATATACACACGATCATGGTCATGATCCCCAACAAACGTGAATTCCTCGCCAGGGTTCTCGGCGGCATGGGCCTGACCCGCCTCGTCGAACGCCTGGCAAGGCGCCCGGGACTGCTCGTGTTGACCTACCACCGGGTCGGCAACCCCGAAGGCCGCGACGACTACGGCCCGGTCTACTCGGCGACTTCCGAAGCCCTCGAATCCACGCTCAAAGTATTAAAAAACTCTCACAACATCATTTCTATCGGCGAAACCGCCGCCCTCGCCGAAAACGGCTTCGCGGTGACCCGGCCGACGGCCCTGGTGACGTTCGACGACGGCTACCGCGATAACTTCGAGGCCGCGTTGTCCGTCCTTCAAAGATTGAAGGTCCCCGCGACGTTCTTCATCCCGACCGGGTTCTTCGAAGGCCCGTTCGTCCCCTGGTGGGACCGGATCGCCTGGACGGTCCGCCACGCGACGGTGGCGGTGATCCGGTTGGATCATCCCGTTTCCGTCAAGGTCGATCTGGGGACGACGCCCATAGCTGATGCCGTATTCCGTGTCGTGAAGGCGTTTCGCGACCACAGGGTCGATGACGAATCGGCGTATTTCGCGACGCTCGAAGAACGCGCGGGGGTCTCGGCGGACGTCGCCGCGTTGGGGCAAGATCGGTTCATGTCGTGGGACGAGCTTCGGACTTTGGCGGAATCGGGGCAGGATATCGGCTCGCACGCGCACAGCCACCGCAAGCTTTCCTGGCTGACCGAGGACGAACAGCGCGACGAGTTTTTGAGGTCGAAACGGACCCTCGAAGAAAACCTCGGACGGAAGGTCGAGGCGATCGCCTACCCGTACGGCTGGCCCGGGGCGTTCGACGCGACGACCGAGCGGCTGGCGAAGGAGGCGGGCTACCGGATCGGCTTCGCGTCGGTTCCGGGGTTCAACCGCCCGGGCGCGACGAACCCGTTCGCGATCCGACGCCTGGGCATCGGGTTCGCCGACACCCCCGCGTTGCTCCGCGCCCGCTGGACACTCCACGAGGCGTTCGGGAAGTCGGTTCTTTAGATTGCATGCGTGATACGATCGATGGAAGGAGAAAAATCCGCGATTCCGGCCGGAATTCACTACTCTTGAAGGCCGGCGGGGTTGATATTGTGCAGACGAGACTCCGCCGATCGAACCAATGTTAAACGCGATCGGGGCTACTTCCCAGGGGGGAGGGCCTTGTGGCGGGGTCGGGGGTCGGCCGAGCTTTCGCGAAGGCTCGGCCGGTCGAGCCGCACACCAAAGGGAGAGGGAACTGATGAAGACTCGCCGCACGTTCTTGATGACGCTGACTTCCGTGTTCGTGGCTTTGGCCGTTTTGGCCGTCCCGGTGATCGCCGACGAGCTTTTCGGCACCATCACCAAGGTCGATGTCGCGAAGAAGACGTTGATGGTTCTCCCCAAGGGTGAGGAGAAGGAAATCGAAGTCACGGTCACCGACACCACCGAGTACGTCAACGGCAAGGGTGAAACCTCGAAGTTCAACCTTGAGAAGACGGAGAAGGGCGTGGCCAAGGCGATCGAAAAGGGCCGCAAGGGCGTGATGGCGAAGATCACCCACGAGAAGGCCGTCGCCTCGAAGATCGAAGCCGTCGCCAAGAAGAAGGCCCCCTGATTTGAGCCGGGCTCGCCCCGGCCGTCACGGTCTGAATTCAAGCCAAATCAAATCAAAAAAGACCGCGGCCCTTCGGGATCGCGGTCTTTTTTTCAATGAGCCGACGGAAGGTTGGGAACGACGTGATTCCGAAGGGTGGGTCAGCCGCCCCTTTTCAAGGTGTGCGAACGGTTCCGCCGGGTGCCACTGGTCGTAATCGACCCGTGCGCGGCGGCCGCGGCAGGCACTGGTCGAGTACGACCTGTGGCACTCGGCGGAGCCTCTTCCGTACAGCCCACCACGACTTTGCGATCCTCGTGTGGGGCGATCGCGTTTTTTTTCGCGAAATGGGGCAAACGTCCCGGAATACATGACCTAAGCTGGATCTGAGGCCATCGCGTCCGATCTCAAATCCCAAGTCGGCGCGGTGGTCGGCGTCCGCTCGCAATGCAGCCGTGGTTTGCCCTCATGACTCAAGACAAGACTCTCGTCCGGCAAGAGTCTCCCGCGCATCGGCTCGGGATTCTTTACATCGCCTCGTTCTTCATGATCACCGTGCTCTCGGGCTTCGGTCAGTTCTTCATCTTGCGAGAGCTTTCCTGGCAGTCGAACGTGTCCTCGACGGTCGTCCGGCTCGTCGATGAAGGTTTGCTCGAAAGCCCTTTGAGCCTCGCGGCGCTTGCCTTGGTGGCGGAGCAAGACCCGGCGAAGCGCGGGCCGCTCCTGGAATCCTTGCGCAAGGCCATCGAACAACTGCAGGCCGCGAAAGGCGGCGCGGCGGCGAATTCCGAGAAACACTCCGAGACCGAAGCGTTGAGCACCGGGGCGGCCCGGCTCCTCTCGAAGGCGGAGGCGCGCCGTTGCGAGGCGCGCCGCTTCGCAACGGACCTGCTGGCGTTGCTGGGGCGAAAGGGCGCGGTCCCACCTTTACCCGCGGAGGTTCCGACGCTCTTGCAGGGCATCCTCGCCGAGGAGGCCGCCGCCACCAGAGACGTCAACGAGGTCGTGCGGTCCGGCGGGGCGGCGGCGGTCGAACAGTTCTCCCGGTTGGAACAGTTCGAGTTCAAACTGTTCGGTCTGGTACTGATCGTCCTGGTGCTCGAAGGGCTGTTCGTGGTTAACCCCGCGGTCCGGAAGATCAGACTTTCATGAGGGACATGGAACGTTCCAACGACGAGCTGAAGAAGTACTCGCAGAAGCTGGAGCGGAGCAACAAGGAGCTTCAGGACTTCGCCTCGGTGGCGTCTCACGACTTGCAGGAGCCTTTGCGGAAGGTCCAGGCGTTCAGCGACCGGCTCAAATCGAAAGCCGGCGAGGCGCTCGACGCCCAGTGCCGCGACTACCTCGACCGCGTTCAGAACGCCGCGGCGCGGATGCAGACGTTGATCAACGACTTGCTGACGTACGCCAGGGTCTCGTCCAAGGCGCAGCCGTTTGTTCTGACGAACCTGGTCACCGTCACCAGGGAAGTCGTGTCGGACCTG
Organism: Isosphaeraceae bacterium; assembly: GCA_043738665.1. Lineage (GTDB taxonomy): Bacteria > Planctomycetota > Planctomycetia > Isosphaerales > Isosphaeraceae > JAYUFP01. Next base: position 6,082 of record JAYUFP010000820.1, on the reverse strand, counting down.
GAGGCGCGGATCGAGCAGGTCAACGGGAGCGTGGAGGTGGGCGATCTGCCGGACCTCGACGCCGACCCGATGCAGGTCCGCCAGCTCATGCAGAACCTGATCGGCAACGCCTTGAAGTACAAGCGCCCGGACGTTCCTCCGGTCGTGAAGATCTCGGGGGTTCACCCGATCAAGAACCCCACCGCCGTCTCGGGCGACGGCTCGCAGGTCCTCTGTCAGATCGTCGTCGAGGACAACGGGATCGGGTTCGAGGAAATTTACGCCGACAAGATCTTCACCATCTTCCAGAGACTCCACGGGCGCAACGAGTACGAAGGGACGGGGGTGGGCCTGGCGGTCTGCCGCAAGATCGTCGAGCGCCACGGGGGCACGATCACCGCGCGAAGCACGCCCGGGAAGGGCTCCGTGTTCACGGTCACCCTGCCCATGCGGCACCCGAAGGATGAGGAGAAATCCGCCGATGGCCGTGCTGCCTAATTCGATCTCGATCCTGATCGCCGACGACGACGCCGACGACCGCATGATGGCCAAGGACGCGCTCGACGAGTGCCGCCTGACCAACCACATCGACTTCGTCGAGGACGGCGTCGAGCTGCTGGCCTACTTGAGGGGGCAGGGCAAATACGCCGCGCCCGGCGCCGCGCGACGCCCCGGCCTGATCATCCTCGACCTCAACATGCCCAAGATGGACGGCCGCGAGGCGCTCCAGGCGATCAAGGCCGACCCCTCGTTGCGGCGGATTCCGGTCGTCGTCATGACCACGTCGAAGGCCGAGGAAGACATCTACCGGACCTACGAGCTGGGGGTCAGTTCGTTCATCACCAAGCCGGTGACTTTCGACGGCCTGGTGGCCGTGATGCGAGACCTCGGACGGTACTGGTTCGAGATCGTTGAACTCCCCGACACGGAGCGGACTCGGGTAGGATGACCATGATTAATGGCCGTCTGAACATACTCCTTGTCGATGATGACGAGGACGACTACATCCTGACGCGCATGGCCCTGGTCGACGTCTACGGCGACCAGGTCGACGTGAAATGGATCTCGTCGTACGAGCCGGCGCGAGACGCCCTCCTGCGCGGCGAGCACGGGCTCTGCCTGATGGACTACCACCTCGGCGCGCGGACCGGCCTGGAGCTGCTCCGCGAGACCGTGGCGGGGGGTTGCAAGACGCCGATCATCCTGCTCACGGGCAACGACGACATCGACATCGACGTCAAGGCGATGGAGGCCGGGGCCGCCGATTACCTGGTCAAGGGAGACTTCAAGAACCGCGAACTCGAACGCTCGATCCGTTACGCGATGGGCTACGCCGTCGAGCGCCAGCGGACCCTGGAAGCGCTCAGGCAGAGCGAGGAACGCTACGCCCTGGCGGTCCGAGGCGCCAACGACGGGCTCTGGGACTGGGACCTGACCACCGACACGGTCTACTACGCTCCGCGCTGGAAGTCGATCCTGGGCTACACCGACGACCTGATCGGCGACAGCCCCAAGGAGTGGTTCGGCCGCGTCCACGCGCTGGACGCCGAGCGCGTCGGCGCGGAAGTCTCCGAGCACCTCGCCGGGAACACGTCCCATTTCCAGAGCGAGCACAGGGTGCTCCACGAGGACGGGTCTTACCGATGGGTGCTCACCCGCGGTTTCGCCGTGCGAGACCCGCAAGGCAAGGCGATCCGGATGGCGGGGTCGCAGTCCGACATCACCCAGCGCAAGACGGCCGAAGATCGCCTTCAGCACGACGCGTTCCACGACGCGTTGACCGGCCTCCCCAACCGCGCCCTCCTCCTGGACCGCCTGGGGAGGGCCGTCGAGCGCGCGAAACGTCGCGCCGGCTCTCGGTTCGCGGTCCTCTTCTGCGACCTCGACGGGTTCAAGTTCGTCAACGACAGCCTCGGCCACCAGACCGGCGACCAGGTCTTGATCGCGGTCAGCCGGAGGCTGGAGGACAGCATCCGCGCCGGGGACACCGTGGCGAGGCTGGGCGGCGACGAGTTCATCGTCCTGATGGACGACTTCGAATCGGATAAGGACGTCTTCAGCCTCGTCGACCGCATCCTCAAGGAGTTGCAGACCCCGTTCACCGTGAACGGCCATGAACTTGTGATGGCCGCCAGCATCGGCATCGCGCTGAGCGGCCCGGGGTGCGACAACGCCGAGGAGATCGTCCGCAACGCCGACATCGCGATGTACCGCGCGAAGTCTCAGGGCAAGGCGGGTTACGTCATCTTCGACGAGTCGATGCACACCCTCGCCGCCTCCCGCCTGCGGATGGAGATCGACCTCCGCCAGGCCTCGATCCGCGAGGAGCTCCGGCTTTACTTCCAGCCGATCGTCTCGTTCCGGACGGGCAGGATCACCAGCTTCGAGGCGTTGCTCCGCTGGCAACACCCCGACCGCGGCCTCGTCGCGCCCGACGATTTCATCCCGCTGGCCGAGGAAACCAAACTTATTATACCGATTGGTTTATGGGTTATCCAGTCGGCGGCCGAGCAGCTGAAGGCGTGGCAGAAGACGTACTGGATGAGCCCGCCGCTTTCGATCAGCGTGAACCTGTCATGCCGGCAGTTCCTCCAGCCCGACCTCGTCTACCAGATCGAGCGCGTCTTGCTGGAGACGGGACTGGACCCGAACTGCCTGAAGATGGAGATCACCGAGAGCGCGATCATGGAGCACGTCGAGTCGGCGTCGACGGCCCTGACGAAGATCAAGCAACTCGGCGTGAAGCTGGCGATGGACGACTTCGGCAAGGGATATTCGTCACTGAGTTATCTTCACGAGTTTCCTTTTGACACGTTAAAGATCGACCGTTCGTTTATATCCCGTATCGGCGTGGGCGGGGAGAACACGGAGATCGTGCGGACGATCGTCTCCCTGGCCAACGGCCTTGGCCTGGACGTGGTCGGCGAAGGCGTGGAGACGGAGAGCCAGTCGGCCCAGCTCCGCAAGCTGGGTTGCCAGTACGGCCAGGGCTACCTCTTCTCCCGCCCCCTCCGCGCCGAGGCGGCGGGAGAGCTCCTGACGAAATCGCCGTGGTGGTTCGGGCAGGAGATGGCGGAATCCCGGGCGCTGGTCCGGAGTTAGGAAACACCGAGCGACAGCCGATACGTCGAATTATCTCTGATAAATCGGCAAATACCGGTACTCCACCGCCAGCGCCAAAATCGCCATCGCCGTGCAATAGTTCCGGCCGCCGGAGCGGTCGTTGCCATCCCCGGAGAGCCAGCTCCCGTCACGGTCCTGGTGGTCGAGGAGGATCTGGACAAGCTTGGGGTAGTACGACGGAAAATATTTGTCGCCCATCTGAAACATGGCTTGTGAGCAATAGTAAACTTCATAGAAAAAGTAAGGGCTCGACCATTTCGGCGGGTGCCCGAGCAAATATTCGGCGCCCGCGAGGGCCTCGGGCGTGAGGTGTTCTCCGCAGATCTCCAGCGCGAGCACGCCGGTGCCGGTCCTGGGGTTGTTCGGAGACTGGCCGGGCTGGTAGGCGAAACCTCCGCCGCTGACGGCACATTTCTTGAGGTAGGCGATGGCCTTGTCGATGTTCTCCGAAGGCACCGCGCACCCCGCCGAACGCGCCGCGCGGAGGGCCATGAGCTGCCAGCCCGAGACGCTGATGTCGCTGTCGCGGCTGACCGGCTGATACCTCCAGCCGCCGGCGTTCTCGGGATTCTTTGCGAGGTTCTGGGCCGAGATGATCAGCTTGACGGCTTTGGTGAGCGCCGCGCGCGCCTGGTCGGCGAGGGCCTGGTCGGACGTCATCCCGACGACTTCCGCGAGCATCAACGTGCTGATCCCGTGACAGTACATCGGCCCGTGACTGGCATTCGAGACGAGCATGCCGTCGGTCCTCTGGTGGGCCAGGACGTAGCGAATTCCGCGCTCGACGCAATCGCGATAAGGCCCCGGCTCGCCGGGAACATGTCCCGCGGCGAGGAATGCCATGACCGACAGCGAAGTGACCGAAGTCGCCCGCCCGAACCCGCCCGACTCCCACGCGCCATCCGGTTTTTGCGACGCCTTCAAGTAGTCGAGCCCCCGCTTGATCGCGAGGTCGGCCGCGGGCGACGCGGGGCGAGGCGCGGGCAAATCCTGGGCGTGGAGCGGGGTTGGCAACAAGCAGAGGCCGAGGACTGAGACCAGTAAAGCCGCAAGCCGATCGCCCTCTCCCCGGCTTTGCGTGGAGAAGGAGGGGTGAGGGGCCTGCTTATTAGATAACGGCGAGAGCGAGCGCTCCCTTTCCCCCCCTTGCGAAGGGGGTGGCGGCGCCGCCGCCGCACCGCGTTCCGGCGGCGCAAGCGAGCGCTCCCTTTCCCCCACTTGCGAAGGGAGGGCCAGGCGGGGTGATGCAAGCCAATTGGCTGGTCGTGCGGAGACCACCCCCCCTGACCACCCCTTCGCAAGTGGGGGAAACGACGGCACGGCCGCGCAAAATTTAGGATGTTTCTCCGGTACAATCCTCAAGGCTTCCCCTCCGCCCCCGCGGCGATCTCTTGAAAATAGAATTGGATGAGCCGGGCGTAGTCGTCTCGGTAACGCCCCCGGGCCGACTGCAAGATCTCGGTTCGGAGGTGTCCGGGGAGCTCTCCCCACGACCTCCCCGTCTTGCGCCTGACGATCTCCTGAAGTTCGCGCAGGGTCTCGGGCTTGGCGGTGCCGGCCTGGCCGCCTTCGGGGTCCTTGGTGGGGGAGTCGCTCGACGGTTCCCCCTGGCTCTTCGCCATCGCTTCAGGACTTTGATTCCGTCGATGGGCCGCGGTCTGAAGCTGCTCGGCGGCGCTCTTCATCGCACTCGTGGCCGAATCCATGGCGTTCGGATTCTGCCCCGGCTCCCGGGCCTTTCCGAGCTGTTTCGAAGCCTTCGCCATCGCCTCGCGCGCCGCGGCTAAGCCTTCCGGCGCGGCCTGATGTTTGGCCTCCGCATTGCCGTCAGGCTTCGCTCCGCGATCCGCCCTCAAGGCGGCGGCGAGGTCTTCGGCGTTCTGGGCACCGCGTTCGGCGAGGTCGGCGGCCTGGCGCTGGGTGTTCTTCGCGGCGTTCGCGTTGCCCTGCGAGAGTTGGTTCGCGGCCTCGTCCATCGCCCTCGGGGCGTGTTCGCCCAGCATGGCCGCGGCTTCATGGGCGGGACCCGCGGCGCGTGGACTCATTTCCTTCGCACGGTCGCGGAGGTCGGCCAGCTCACGGCCGAGTTCGGCGGCGTCGCGGCGCACGTCCTGCTGCGGGGCGACCCGCTCTCCCAGAATCGTGTTCAAATTCTCACGCAAGCGCCTTTCGCGCTGGGCGAGTTCGCGTGCTTTTGAGGCGAGACCCGGGTCGAGGGCGAGTTCGGGGTCGCGCGGGGCGTCGGGTTTCGCGGCGGCCTTTGTTTCTCCCGACGGTGCCTTGTCGAAGGTGGCCGCGAGCTTGTCGAGGGCCTCGGCCGCCTTCTCGTTCGCGAGCTTCTGGGAGGCGGGGTCGGGCTTGCCTCGGCCGGGGACCGCCTCGTCGGGCTTGCTCGCGCGGTCGGCGACATCGGTCGCTTCCTGAACGGCCTCCTCGGCGGCATGGACTTCTTCACCCTTGCGGGGGAGCCTCGCCAGTTCCGCGGCGACCCCGCGCTGACGACGAACGGCCTCGGCCGGGTCGACCCCGTTCAACCCGCGCTCGGCACGCGCCAGGGCCTCAGCCCGACTCTTCGGCGTCTCCATCGCGGCGAGCTTGTTCGCGAGTGCGTCGAGGGCCTTCGCGGCCTCGGCTTGATCCTTGTCCTTGCCTTCGGCCGCGACTTCGGCCGTGCGGACGGCCTCGGCCCGCTCCAGGGGGGCGTCGGGCGCGGTCAGGCCCCGCAAGGCCGTGGCGAGCCTGCGGCGCTCGGCCTTGCGGTCGTCGTTGTTCTGATTCGCGTCCGCTTGATTGAGCATGCGTTGTTCGTCTTGAAGCTCGGCCGCCACGTCGTCGGCGGGGACCTGGCCGTTCATCTTCTGGTCGAGACGGTCGAACGCGGCGCGGGTCTCGGTCGCGGCCATTTGCAGGGCGTCGCGCAGGGCCTTGGCGCGCTGGGCGTCGAAGCCGGGGGCCTTCGGGTCTTTCGGGGCCTCGGCAC
>JAYUFP010000819.1:0-3490 GCA_043738665.1 Isosphaeraceae bacterium | reverse complement strand
TGGCCGCCGGTTGCCAGAGAACATGGGGTGGGTCGAGTCTTCGAGGCCCACCACCGTCCAAGTCGTGGTGGGCCTCGAAGCCTCGACCCTCCCTACGTATGAGCGGCGTCGAAATTCACGGGAGCAATACTTACCCCTGGATCGCGCTCGTCCGTCCCAGGGCGATGTCGAAATCGCTGACCGCCGGGACGAGCATCGCCAGCAGTGCGAATCCGTAGATTCCCATGCTGAATAGGAACGCCGCCATGGTTTCGCCGTTCAGAAGGCTGATGACGCAGTAGAACGACCAGAAGGGCGTGAGGAGCGCCACCAGAGCGATCGCTCGCGAAGGGTTCCTGGCTCCGAGCGACCCGAACAAGGCCACGCTGCCCGCCCCGATGAAGATCAGGAAACTGAGAAGCTGACGGCCGAATTCCTTGTCGCTGAGGATGATCAGGTACGCACAGAAGAGGATGCCCACCATCAGGAAGAAGATCGTCCCCAGGCTGTTCGCGACGGCCGTGCGACTGTTCGTATACGTGATCGCCGAGTGCAGGCCGAGCATCGCCGAGAAGTGGCAGAGTAAGAGGAAGTCGGTGATCACGAAGCAGGCGGACTCGATCGAGATGACGCGGGTGACACTCAGCCAGAGCATCCACAACACCGGCAGCGCAACCATCTCCTTGGTGTTGTAGAGCACCCCATAGAGCTTCCCGTAGATGAACTCCTTGGGGTTGAGTTCGGTCACGAGCAGAAGGTCGAGGGCCCCGGTGTCACGCTCGCTGGTCAGGGCCGTCACGCCCTGGGCGTTGATCAGCACCAGGCTCAGAATCCCTAACGAGACGGGGATCAATGCCAGCAACGAGTCGAACGGGGCATCCTTTCCCTTGGCGAGGTAATTGAAGACTCCCGCGCCGATCGCGAAGAGGAGCAGGTACGTCCCCTTGATGATCAACGGTTTGGTCCCGTAGGCACGGGTCATCAGCTCTCGCCAGAGGATCGGGTTGGACCAGGGTTTCCGGTACGGGGCCTGAGCGCGAACGGTCCTGCGGTGGGTCCGCCTGGGAACGTGCAAGCCCGTGGTCGGGCCGGGCTCATCGCCCGACCGCGACGCACCCGAAGCGCGACCCCCGGTCGTTCCCGGACCCACGCCCGAATCGGACCCGCCCGCCGACATCGCAACCGCCCCGACCGACACGGGGACTTCGGCCTCGCTCTCGCTGACCTCGGTCAAGGTCTCGACGATCTCTTCACCCTGCCCTTCGCGGAGCTCGCGAGGTTCGTCACGACCCGGGTTCCAGACCCGTAGCATCCTCGCGCCGAAGAGCACCAGAAAGGATGCCGCGGTCAGACGGACGAGGATGTAGATCAGGCTCGACGTACCGATGAGGCCGGAGACCTCGGCGGACGTCGGATAGAGCACCTTTCGAATCGCCTGGAAGGGGTCGAGAACCTCGGCGACGGGAACCCCGAAGAGGGTGAACGTCGGGAAGAAGACCGCGAACGCCTCGACACCGGCGACCGAGAAGACGACCCACATGATCGTGAGCGAGATCGACTGAAACGCCCTGTCCCGCCAGAGGGCGACGATCAGACCGGTCGCCCCTCCGGCGAGGCCCGACGAAGCCATGACCAGGAGGAGCGTGAGGACCTGTCCGAACGAGATCCCGCCGTAAAGCGTGCAGATCATCAAGACCCCGGCCGCCGCCGAGAACGCCGCGAGAATGTTGATCAGTCCGGCGAGCATTTTGCCGAGGACGATTTCAAGATCGCTGAGGTCGGTCATCAGCAAGAGAATGAACGTCCGCCGGTCCTTTTCATGGGCAATCGACGCGGCGGTGAACAGAGGCGCGAAGAAGAGGATGAGTGTGAGGGCGATGAGGGCGAACATCGTGTAGAGTTCGCGACCGAAGCGGGCCATGAGGCCGAACTCGCGGACTTCCTTCCAGCCGACGAGCGACTGCCAGGCCGTCCACATCACGACGAAGAGAAAGCACGAGAAGAGTGCCCGCCAAAGATAGAACTTCGGCGAACGGGGAGACGTGAGAACCTCCCGCGCGATGATGGGGCCGGCAAACAAAGGAGAGTCCTCCGAGCTGGATCGTCGAGGATAATCAGGATCGAAGACGAATGATTGCAATAGGAAGGAAGGCGCGATCGAATCCCTAATGTATCAGATGACGCCCCGTGCCGTGTACCCTTTGGAGTGCGCCGGCAGGAGAGTTGCAAAGTCGGGTATGGCCAATGATCAATGGCCAATGATCGAGTAAGAGTCTCGTTTTCTCGTCCATCGACCGTCGGGCATCGTCGATCAGGACAACACGACTTTGCAATCCTCCCGGGTGAGGCGGCTTGCCGCCGCTTTCGGTCATGGAGTCATCGCGGGGCGGTCGTCCGGAGGGGTAGGGCGCAGGCGCCACAACCACTTAAGCGGCGGCGAGCCGCCGCACACCAAGGTCGCTACGGACTCCGCCGTACCCGCAACTACGACGCCCACCCCCGCTTGGTTCGCGCCTTGACATCCGATCTCGCCGTCTCTTTAATCGAGTGGTACGTTTACGGCAACGATCCGCCCTCTCGGCTCTTCCCAGAGGAACTCGATCCTTGGTCCGCTCGGGGCGTCATCCCTGTGTCAGCGCGGTCGTACTCAACCTGATCGGGGTTGTGGGCGTTTGCGTTTTCGCGCCCGCGGTGAGGGCTGGCGGTTGCCACGTCCCGGACCGTCCGACGTTCGGGATGCCTCCCATTCTCGAAAGCATCGCCTACCCCGAGGACGGCGATCTCCATTTCCCGACTTACACGCCGATCCCTTGTAACGGCGAGACTCCGGGCACCGTCTCGAACTTCGTCAAGTCGCCGCCCGCGCATACGGCGATCACCCTCGTGATCGAGTCGCCGCGTCCCGACTCCGTACTCGCGATATCCTCTTCCCCTTCGCCACTTCTGTTCACGGCGACTCCCCCTAACCGACCCCCTCGCGCGCTCCCGGTCTGACTTTCCCGCGGCAGCGTGCCCTTTAACGAGCGGGCGCGACGCGGGACCGTGATCGCATTCGAGGGGGTGGGTCGAGTCTTCGCGGCCCACTGTCGTCCTATCCAACGTGGATCTCGCAGACTCGACGCACAGTACGCATCAGAGGCGACCCCCGCTGTCTGTCGGGTCGGTGAACGGAAAGGTTCGCTCCATGCCCCGGCATAGCGCGAGACGCTCACGCGCCTCACGAGTCATGTTCGTGCTCTTCGGCCTCTTCACGGGATGTTCCGGGGGCACCGCGATGGAACGCGCCGGGGTCGAACGGATCGACGTTCCGTCAGGGTGGACCCCGACGGCGATCGACACTTGGAAGGTTCCCGGCGTCGCTCTCGGCGCCTGGAATGGGCCTGACGGCGCGTCGTTCGTGGTCTATCGCGAGCTTTCGGCCGCGGGAGATGACCCCGCTTCGATCGCGAAGCGGGTCGCGAACCGTTACGCGAACTTTCCGGGCCTGACCGTCGTTTCCTCAAACGAAACC
>JAYUFP010000818.1:0-3494 GCA_043738665.1 Isosphaeraceae bacterium | reverse complement strand
GATCCGCCTGAGCGGTCCCGACGCCCGGGAGGTCGCGCTTGCGGATTTTGTCGTCGATCAGGGTCAACGTCTTCCTGATCGCCTGAAAGGCCGTTCCGGCCGGGTTAACGGCGTGTATCGGCTCGAAATGCTTCGGCCCCGGCTGCCGGTCTCGCTCCTCTTCTGGTCTGGCCCCCGGTCGTATACCGGGCAAGACGTGGTCGAAGTTCACACGTCGGGATCGGTGCCGTTGCTGGAGTTTTTGCTCTCTCACTTTCTCTTACGGGGCGCGCGCCAGGCGGGACCCGGTGAATTCACGCTCCGCGCGTTTCTCTCCGGCAGGATCGACCTGACCCGGGCTGAGGCTGTGCTCGGCGTGATCGACGCGCGAACCCCTTCCCAACTTTCCGCGGCGCTCGACCAGCTCGGCGGCGGCCTCGCCTCGCCCTTGAAAACGCTTCGGGAGCGGCTTCTCGACATCCTCGCTCATCTTGAAGCCAACCTCGACTTCAACGACGAGGCCGACGTCGATGAACTCGGCCGATCCGAGCTTTCCGAAAGCCTGGCGTCAAGTGCCGCCGAACTCGCCGCGCTCGCGGATCGACTCAAGGGCCGCGACCGTCCCGAGGGGCTTCCGAGTGTGGTGCTGGTGGGAGCCCCCAACGCCGGGAAGAGTCGGCTTTTCAACGCGCTTCTCGGTCGGGAGCGTGCCCTCGTTTCCGCAATTCCCGGCACGACCCGCGACTATCTTTCGGCCCGGTGTGAATGCGACGGCCTGAGCATCCGTCTGACGGACACCGCGGGCGAGGACGAGGCAACGTCGGCGATCGAGATCCGCGCCCGGGACTTCCGAGCCGAGCAAGCCGAACGCGCGGACCTCTTGCTTGTCTGTACACCGTCGGATGCGTTATTCCATCTCCCTCTCCCTATCCTTCCTCCCCCCCTGCCCGATCATCGTCGACTTCTCGTGACGACCAAGTGCGATTTGGAACCGTTGGCCGGTCCTTCGGAAGCGATCGCCACCAGCGCCGCGACGGGTGCGGGTCTGACGATGCTTCGCAAAGCGATCGCCCTGACGTTGCGTTCTCAAACCGTCGAGGACGACCTCGCGACGACCACCGGAGCCCGATGTCGCGAGAGCCTGATCCGGGCGAGTGAATCACTCGCCGCCGCCGCGATCGCGGTTGGGTTGAGCTTAGGGGATGAACTGGTGGCGATCGACCTTCGCCAGGCCATTGACGACCTCGGCAGGGTCGTCGGCGTGGTGGTTACCGACGACATCCTCGACCGGATTTTCCGGAAGTTTTGCATCGGGAAGTGAAGGAAACCCGAATCAATCTTCGGCGATGTGAATAAGAGGATTGCGAAGCCGATTGGACTTCGAAAACAAACTCATCCGCAGATGTCGCAGATCGACACAGATTAAGAAGGTTTAAGAAGATCGGACAATTTCTCTTGGAATCGGCGAACACGGGCGAGCCGATTCGCGTTTTGCCGCCGTGACCATAAACCTCCGTTGTTTTTTTCGATCTGTGTCATCCGCGGATGAATTCTCCTCATTCATCCCCCTGGCGAAGTGAAGCCGTCGCGTCTCGGTCCTTAGCTTTTCCGTTAGAGTGATAGCCGGTTCGATCGGGGACTGACCGGAGAAATCGTCATGCCGTCGCCCTTTCCGGGTATGAACCCCTACCTCGAACAGGAAATCATCTGGCACGACTTTCACGAGCGGTTCCTTCCCGCCCTGGCCGCGCTTCTGGTCGCCCAGATCCGGCCCAAATACTTCGTGCTGATCGATGAGAACGTCTATCTCCATGATCTCCCGCCCGAGCCCGCGCGGCTCGGCGGTCGACCCGACCTGTCCGTGTCTCGGGGAACGGCTTCTGTTCCTCGGAGCGCGACCGCGGGGGTCCTCGAAGCTCCCGCACGGGTCGTTTTGCCTGTTCAGGATGTCGAGTCGGAGTCGTACTTGACGATCCGCGATCGTAGAAACCGTGAGATTGTCATGGTGATCGAGATCCTCAGCCCGACGAACAAGCGAGGCGATCACCGGGGGCAGTATCTCGCGAAACGGGCCAGCCTTCTCAAGAGCCCGGTTCATCTTGTCGAGATCGACTTACTGAGAGTAGGGACGCCCCTTCCACCCGAGAAGCGGCCCGATTGCACCTACTCGGTCCTTGTCAGCAGGGCCGAGGAGCGTCCTGATGCCGATTTCTGGCCGTTCCGGCTCCACGACCCTTGCCGAACATTCCCGTACCGCTCCGCTTCGAGGATGCGGACGCCTCGCTGGACCTCCGCGCCGCCCTTGACCGGGTGTACGACGAGTCGGGCTACGCCGACCATCTCTATCACTTCGAGCCCGACCCGCCTTTCACCGGCGATGACGCTGCGTGGGCCGCCCACGTCACGAGGCGAGCGAGGGAGCGCGAAGACGCATGAAACGATCCGGACTGCCGCAGGCTCGGTAAAGGCACAGCCTGCGGCATCGACACCGGATTATCCGTCGGTCGGGTTCAACGTCTTGTTCGACGATGGACCTTGCCAAATGGCGCGCCCCGAAGTTTCTTGTCGCTTCCGAGCGTCTTCAAGAATCGCCGCGATGTCACCGCCGAACTTCTCAGCCATCCGCTGACGGGTTTGGTGAATCGCGCCGATAATCGTGTCACGATTCGTTGTTTTCTGAATCATCGTCCACCATTTCTTCCGGCGTGCAAATGATCGGAATCACACGCCTTGGAATGGGGAAACCCTCGTGCGTTCCCTCGTATTCGATTCGTCCACTGCATAGGAGATTTTCGCCCTTTCTAATCCTTTCCCCAGGACCGGAATCAGAACCCCATCATTGTGGGCATCTGCCCGGCGAGCCCTTTCGGGTCGAGTGAGCCGACGTAGACGACGCTGCCGTCGTTGTTCACCTGGTACTGTTCGGAGTAGTCGCTGTCGACGATGACCGCGCACGCCGTCCAATCGGCGGACAGGCCTGGGACCACGTCGATCGACACGAGGTAGCCGTTGGCGTTTTGCTCGACGTCGGTGATGATCCCCTGCCAGCCGTTGACTGTATACCCGTTAACGTTGTCCACCGCCGAGTAATAGGCCGTCCGGGCGTCGATCGTGACCGCGTAGCCGTCGAGGGCGTCCTGCATCGCTTGGTAGAGTTGCCGCGTGGTCTGATCGAGGTTCGACGAGTCGAACATCACGCTCAGGGGGAGCCCAGGTTGCTGCAAGCTCGCCCCCGCCGCCTGGTGCGACGTGTGTGTGTGGATCATCGCGAATAGGGTCGCAGTGCCCAGTGCCACGACGAGGACGGCGTATCTGCCGCTTGAAGACTTCATGCTCGGCCTCCGCCAAAAGGTTTTCAGGGTCACTTGTGGATCATCACGTAGGTTCCGCCGGTGTATTGATTGTTGGTGTCTTTCGTCGTGATGACGTCGTAGCCCTTGCCGCGGGTGGGCCGGGTTCTGTCGGGTGTCACGCGGGCGGCCTGGTTTCGGGTGCCACGAGGTTCGGTACTCCGA